>CALKUW010000036.1 GCA_937996585.1 uncultured Flavobacteriales bacterium | reverse complement strand
GGCGGTTGGAATGGTGCCCAAGGCGACGGCGAGCTCTACATCGACCTCGAAGTGCCGATGCCGACCCTGTTCATCCCGGAGTACACCTTCGACTGCGATGACACGGGCAACAACCTCATGTTCGTCGAGGTGGAGGATGTCAATGGCAATGCCGGTTATGGCATGATCAACATCGCGGTCTACGACACCACGGCACCGATGGTCAACATCTTCGATCTCGAGGACTACACCCTGTATGCCGGGGAGACCTGTGTGGATGAGGTGGACCTCTTCGCTGCCGGTCAGCCCTGGTACGAGGCGGATGACAATTGCGAGCAGGATGTCGAGATCCTCTACGACATCATCAACGAGACGGGCATTGCCGGTTGCCGTGAGTTCGACCGCCGGTGGATCATCCAGAGCACCGACGCTTCGGGCAACATGTCCAGCGACACGACGCTCCAGCACATCACCGTGATGGATGCGACCGGACCGATGGTGTTCTTCGACAACGCACCGGAGGACCTGACCCTGGAGCTGGACGCCAACTGCGAAGTGGACATCCCCGAGGCGGGTACCGCGGCAGACTCCGTAGCGGTGACGTTCACCTACACGCTCGATTACTGGGCAGGTGAGATGGCGTCCATCATCAATGCCGATGACGGCACCGTTATTGAAAACATTTATGTGGACGGTGGAAGCTTCACTTCGATCAATCCGCTCGATCTCTACTACACGGTGGATGAAGCGACGGTATTTGACAACGGTTACACGCTGATCCAGACCATCAACCTGGCTCCGGGCAACTATGATGTCGTGCTCACCGATGACTATGGCGACGGATGGGTATGGAACAATGTCGACGGAACGGATGCCTTGGTGATTTCTGGAGGAGCGGATGCTTCGTTCGACTTCTCAGGTGGTTCTGAAGTCCTGGGCACCTTCACGGTGGAAGAGGCGGTCACCTTCGACATGACCGCATCCGCTACGGACAACTGCACGGCGATGCCGGCACTCAGCGACATCACTTACACGGATGGCGCGCCCGAGTACCTCTGTGAGGGCGGCGGCAGCTACACCATCACCCGGACCTTCACGGCAACGGCAACGGATGACTGTGGCAACGAGACGGTCGGAACACATGTCCAGACCATCACGGTGCTGGACGTGACCGCTCCGCAGATCACCGACAGTGAGGGCATCATGAACGGAGAGACCCTGACCGATACCGAGGCAGGTGGCATCTTCGACTTCATCAGCCTGCCCGAGGCCATCGAACTCGAGGCGGAGGACGGCTGCAGCGACGTGAACATCGCGCTCGTCGAGACCGAGAGCGGCTTCGTGCCGACCGAGGACATCGGCAACTACTGCGGTGCGTCCACGCCGGCGGCCTTCAGCGGCGGCGAGTCCTGCAGTGGTGCTGCCCCCGCGGCGATTGTCCTCGAGGGTGCGCCCTTCAATGGTGAGGCCTTCACCATCATGCCGGGCGGCATCAACATCGTGGAGAGCTACTTCGACCAGACGCTGCACATCGAGATCGAGGTGACCAATGCCGACGGCACGGGTGGCTTCATCTGGAACGCCGACTACAACGAGGCCTTCAACTGGAACCAGTGGAGCGCCCTCGGCCGCGGTTACAAGAAGGACTGTGCCAACGTCCTGCCGGGCCAGTCGCCCTGGACGCAGTGGAAGTACATGGTGATGCAGACGGGTGGCATGATCGGAACGGGCATCTACGCCGGCTCCGAACTCAGCCTGACGCACCAGCCGATGAACTACTACTACGGCCTGCAGGTCGGTAACGGTGCCAACAACCAGAATGCCAACTACGGTGCGAGCGCCTGGTTCTACTGGAGCGGCGAGCTGGTCCTCAACGGTGCTTCACAAGGCTTCGTGGGATCGAGCGGCGACATCATGCTCGACCTCGACTGCGTGATGCCGTGGGCCATGGACTTCAGCTACACCGTGACCGATGCGTGTGGCAACGAGACCCTGTTCAGCTACGGCGTGACCAACGCTGCAGCCCAGTCCGGTGACGCCGCCGTCAGCGGTGAGGGTTCAGGCCACCAGCCGTTCGACATCTCGGTCGCCGGCGACGTGAAGGAGCCCATCCGCATCACGGGCCTGCAGCCGAACCCCACGAACAACGTGAGCCAGCTCGGATTCATCGTGAGCAACAACATGCGCTTGCGCGTGGACCTCTACGACATGTCCGGCCAGCTGGTGCAGGCGCTGTTTGACGGCAATGCCGTGAGCGATGTGTCGTACTACCTGACTATCGATGCCGAGGGTCTCGATGCGGGCATGTACCAGATCCGGATTTCCTCCAACGCCTACATGGCGGTGAAGAAGCTGTTGGTGACCCAGTAAGCCACAACCAAAGACGGTATCGGAAGCCGGTTCCTTCGGGGGCCGGCTTCCTTTTTTCCCGCCGTTATCTTCGCGCCGCCCTGTTTCCATGGGCCCCACACCATCACGCGAACCCATGCCGCGCATCTCGACCAAGGGGCAGGCCATGCCCGACAGCCCCATCCGGAAGCTCGCCCCGTACGCCGTGGCCGCCAAGGCCGCAGGCCGAAAGGTGCTCCACCTCAACATCGGCCAGCCCGACATCGCGACTCCCCAGGTCGCCCTCGATGCCGTGAAAGGCATGGACCGCACGGTGATCGAATACAGCCCGAGCGACGGGTTCGCCAGCTACCGCGAGGGACTCGCGGGCTACTACCGCTCGGTCGGCGTGGACATCACCCCCGAGCAGGTCATCGTGACCACCGGCGGCAGCGAGGCGCTCGTCTTCGCCTTCCAGGCCTGCCTCGAGCCCGGCGATGAGGTCATCATTCCCGAGCCGTTCTACGCGAACTACAACGGCTTCGCCACCATGGCGGGCGTCAAAGTGGTGCCGGTCACATCGCGCATCGAGGATGGGTTCGCCCTGCCGCCCGTGGCCGACATCGCCGCCAAGGTGACCGACCGCACCCGGGCCATCCTCATCTGCAACCCCGGCAATCCGACCGGCTACGTCTACACGGACGCCGAGCTGGAGGCCATCCGCAGCCTCGTCCTCGAGCACGACCTCTACCTCTTCGCCGATGAGGTGTACCGCGAGTTCTGCTACGGCGACCAGGTCCCGACGAGCGTGTTGTCCCTGCCGGGGCTCGACGACCACGTCGTGCTCATGGACAGCGTTTCCAAGCGCTACAGCATGTGCGGCGCCCGTATCGGGGCGCTGGTGACCCGCAACGCCGACGTCCACCAGGCCTGCATGCGCTTCGCCATGGCCCGCCTGTCCCCGCCGACCCTGGCCCAGATCGCCGGAGAGGCGGCATTGCAGACGCCGGCTTCCTATTTCGCGGAAGTCAAGGCCGCCTACGTGGACCGCAGGGACGCCCTCGTGGAGGGGCTCAACGCGATTCCCGGCGTGACCGTCCCGAAGCCGGGCGGTGCCTTTTACGCCGTGGCGCGCCTGCCCATCGATTCGAGCGATGCCTTCTGCCAGTGGATGCTCTCTGATTTCCACCTGGATGGCGAGACCGTCATGATGGCGCCGGCGAGTGGGTTCTACGCCACGCCGGGCGCCGGACAGGACGAGGTGCGCATCGCCTACGTGCTCGAGACCGCGGCGATACGACGCGCCGTGGCCATCATCGCCGCTGCATTGGACGCGTACCCGGGCTGCACGCGCTGAGCCCTCAGCGGATGCCCTTGACGATGTAGTCGTAAACCGGGTTGTTGCGGTCGAGCCGGGGCTGCTCGAAGGCCTTGGGCCGGTGTAGCGGCGCGATAAGCAGCTCGCGTTCGATCATCTCCTGCAGCCACTCCTGCCATTCGAGTGAGCACTTGCCAATGAGGAGGGGGGAGAGGTCCTCTCCTCGCCGCCACATGCGCAGCACCTTCCGGAACCCCCTCAGGTAGAGGTGATCCTTGGTGAATCCACCGCCCCGGTAGGCCCGGGCGCACATCTGGAAGGCCGCCTCGATGTCCATGCCGTGTTCGTCCACCAGCATTCCGAACGTGTCGGCGAAGGAGGCACCGCGTACCATGCGGTCGCATGCCAGTACCCGGAGTCCCAGTTCCCTGAGGCGCCCGAGGGAGATGGTGCCGCTGAGGTATTCGCTGAGTACCGCGAGGCCTTCCTGCGTCATGGTGTTGACCGGAGTACCGAAGGTGGGCAGCTTCAGCGGTTGAAGTGCGGCATTGGCTGAGGTCACCATGTGCACCCCCACCTCGTGGTGGACCAGGCGCTGAATGGACTTGGGGTCGAATCGTGCGCCCTTTTTGACGATTACCTTTTTCTGCTGTCCCAGGACCATGGCGTCGGCGACCATGCGCGGTGAGACGACGACCCGTCCGTTGAAGCCGTATTCCTTGAGGGCCAGACGGAAGGCATCGGCGGCCCGGGCATCACTCAAAGACGCCATCGGCTCTTTCTCCACCGGCGGAAGCTGCAGCAGGTAGTGGGCGTTGCGCAGGTCCTTCTCGGTCGGGGCACCGAAATAACGCTGGCTCCCGAACAGGAAGCGCGGGGTGCCCAGGTCCTCGAGCAAACCCAGCTTGTCGGCATAGCCGGTGACCGCAGCATCGTACAGGGCCCTGAGGTCAGGGTCGGGAATGTCTTCCGTCCGGATCCTCAGGAGGTTCCTTCGCATCGCTTTCGCATCAAAGGGGAGGGGGCGGTACAGGAAGCGGGGGTCTTCCTTGAATCCCGATCGGAAAAAGGCGTTGCGCGCGGCCGCGAGGTTGATGGGGTTGACGAATTCGAGCAGTTCGAATCCCCTGACCTCCTGGTGGATGGCCCGGTCCACCTGCTTGAGTTGGGGCACCAGGCCCTTGGGCAGGAGACGCGCGGTGGGACCCTCCGGCACCGAAGTGAACCGGTCGGCGAAGGCGGAGGCGTGCTGGCTGAAGGCTTCCTTCAGCCCGCTGCAAAGGGATTCGATCACGGCGGGATAGAGCGTTCCGTCCTCCTCGTTGCAATAGACCTTGGCCACCTCGAGGGCGAGGTCGACCACCTTGGGGTGTTGCTGACACACCCAGCGGCATTGATACCCATGCCCTTTGAAAACGTCATTGGATGCCGCCGTCGGTGGGATTTCCGCCGGCCATTCCACCCGTGCGAGGGCATCGACCAGGCTGCTGCACACCGTGCCGTAACGCTCCGCATCCACCAGGTCCCACCCGAGGTTGAAGGTGGGGACTTCCCGGTCCCAGCGGAGGCGGTTGAAGCTGTGCATGTCATAGACCACCGCTCCTTCGAACCGCCGGGTCAATTCTGTGAGCAGGGCGTCGAGGACCCGGTAGTATCGTCCATGTTTCTCCAGGCTCAATGCCTTTTCTTGCCGTGTCAGTGGGGAACGCCACACCTTCCTTCCCCAGGCGGTGGAGTAGATCGCTTCAGCCGGCGGGCGGTTCAGGTCGTACTCGTACCGGCTGTCGAGTCCGACCAGCGTGATGGGCAATGCCTCCACCATGGCCGCCGTGCAAGGGTCCTCCTCCTGCCAGCGGTCCAACTCGTCCAATCGGCATTTGGCCTGCAGTCCGGGGCGCAGGCGGTGTCCGTCGTGGATGGCGGTGCCCACCACGGGCTGCCATTCGGCGATGCGGATCTCGAAACCCGCATCCGTCGCTGAGGCGTGGAAGGCCTTGCCGGCCTCAATGCGCCTGACGATGGCGTCTGTGGTCAGCTCGAGCACCTCAGGCGTTCTCGACGGTGTTGCGGAACTCGAGTCGGCGCTGCGAATCCATCTCGCGGAAGGCGACCGTGTCCTCCAACCAGTCGATGATGCGCTTCTGCAGGCGCACCTTGTTCAATCGGTTGATGTTCACGATGCCGCCGGGGGAGAGCACATTGACCTCGATGAGTTTGCCGCCGATGATGTCGAGGCCGACGAAGTACAGACCGTCTGCGACCAGTTTCGGGCCGATCATCTTGCACACGCGGCGCTCCTCGCGCGTCAATTTGTGCTTTTCGACGCGGCCGCCGGCGTGCACATTCGAGCGCGGGTCATTCTCATTTGGCACCCGGCGCATGGCCCCAATGGGCTCACCCTGCAGCATCATGACCCGGACATCGCCCTTTTCGGCTCCTTCCACATAATCCTGCAGGATGACGTAGTTGGATTCGCCCCGGCCGTCGATGTAGAAGTCGAGCAGGGAGCTCACGTTCTGGTGTGCATCGGGTTCGATGACGATGACCCCGCTGCCACCGAAGCCATTGAGCGGCTTCATAATCATCTTCTTGGCCGAGCTGTCTGCGATGACGCGCTTCAGGTATTCCTTGTTCTTCGAGACGAAGGTCTTGGGGATGATCTGGTTCGACGGATCGTAGAAGGCGGCAGTGTACAGCTTGTTGTTGGCCTCGCGCAGACCCTGGACGTCGTTGACCACGAATACGTGGTTCTTCACCGAGTCGAGGAAGTTCAGGACCAGACTGTCCAAGGGCGGATCCGACCGCATGAAGATGGCGTCGAAGCCCGCGAGCGGCAGCATCTGCTCGTTGAAGGAGACCTGTTTGTACCAGGTCCTGGCGGACTGACTGACCTTGACGCGCTTTTCGATGACGCGGCAGAAGGACATGGTAACCGAGTCCCGGATGGTGAGGTTGGCGCCCGTTGTGAGGGCGACCTGGTGTCCGCGGTGCACGCACTCATGGATGAGGCGCAGCGTGCTGTCGGATTCGGGATGCACCCGCTCCCACGGGTACATGATGAACAAGATGTTCATGGCGAAACGAAAAAAAGGCGTGCAAAAATAGCGCATACCGATATGCCACCACCCACGTATCTAGACGATTGCAAGATTTCATGCGGGCTTAACTTTTGCCCATGATTCAGCCTGTCCTCCGCGTGACCGCGCCCCTGCTGTTCCTGTCCTGCATTCCCTTGATCAGCTGGGCCGACACGACCACGGTTCAGACCTACACCTTCGAAGCCCAAAACAATCCGTCTACGGCCTATGACAGCCCCGGTCGCCGGTGGTTTGAATTCCCGGCCTCCGACAATGGTGTCGAATACGGCAAGGTCATCATGGAGTACACCCTCAAGTGCTTTGAGGACGGTACGGCGGGCAACCTCGGCTATCCGTGCGGCGAGTGGGACTATTTGAGCTATACCTACCTCTTCGACCACACGGGCTTGTTGGACAGCGCCGCATTGCAGCACCCGCTTCAGCTCCTCGCGGATGCCCCCTTCGATACGGCAGAGGTCGTGCCCTATGTGCCGAACATCCAGGACACCGTTTACCTCCCTGCAGCGCAGTACATCGTCGATGCCGTCCTGGAGGAGGCCACGGTTCACCCCGGCGGCATCGATTTTGTTTCCCCGCTGTTCGAGCCGGCAGCGGCCAAGCGGGCCCAATACCTCTGGACGGCAGATGAGCTGGCCCCGCTCGGTGCGGGGAGCATCGACCGTCTGTGGATTCCCATGATGGCCGGCGAGGCCGACGCGCGGCGGATGGACCTGAAGTGGGGCTTGACTGCAGACACCGCGTTGACCGGATTCATCGACTTGCCCAATACGGCCTATCAATACGGAGTCTCCACATGGCAATTCGAAGACAGCCTTTCCATACGCCTGTCACCGCCGATCGCCTGGGACGGTACCAGCAACCTGGTGCTGGAGTTTGCCCTCGAGGATGTCGAGGTGGCCACGGATGGCCTCAACGATGGATTCGCCATGGCCTCCAGTGCCAACGGAAAGGGGTGGGTGTCCGGCCTGTCGGACGGAGAGGTGGTCTTCACTGCGCCCGACCGGATTGAAGTGGATGCCGATGACCTTCAGGGCCTCTCCCAAGAGATCACCGTCGAATGCTGGGTGTACGGTGACCCCGAAAGCCAACCGCAGAACGGCACCTTGTTCGAGGGCATCAATGCCGCAGGGCAGCGGGTGGTCAACGTGCACCTGCCGTGGGGCAACGGGCGCGTCTACTGGGACTGCGGATGGGACGGTGGATACGACCGCATCGACCAGCAGGCCCAGACCCAGGACTATGAAGGGCGATGGAACCACTGGGCCTTCGTGAAGAACGCCGCCACCGGCTTGATGGAGATGTACCTCAACGGCGTGCTCTTCCACAGCGGAACGAACAAGGACAACCCCATCGAGGGCATTGTCAAAATGAACCTCGGGGCTTCCGGTAATGGCAACCTCCGCTACAATGGACGCGTGGACGACTTCCGCATATGGGGCAAGGCGCTCAGCGGAGAGACCATCGCCTCCTGGATGAACCGGCAGCCCACCGCGTTTCACCCCGATTGGGATGACCTGCTGGTCGATTACCGGTTCGACGGCGCCAACGGCACCGAAGAGGTCAACCACAAGCCCGGGGGCAGCCCGGGCCTGCACCACGGCAGCACCCTGCGGCGCACCACGCCTGCGCGCGAGCAGGCCAAGGGCCTCGCGGACAACCTGCGCCCGCACGCCGGTTTCGGACGGGGCTCCTACATGGAACTGGTCGCCGATGGGTCCATCCTCGACCTGCGTCCGGTGGCGCCCTTGAGCCTCTCTACCTGGGAGGTCGAGGGCAACGGCGTGGTCATGACGGACCTGACCTATCACTACGCACCCGGCGAGACCTACGAACTGTTCATCTTCGGCGACACCATCTTCCATCCCATCCCCGGAGAGGTCACGGAGCTGCTCAGCGACACCCTCGACTATTTCGGTGTGCCGTTCGAGGTCATCGACCGTTACGAGCTGTACCGGTTCATCACGCCCTACGGCATCGGCCTGGACCTCGGAGACGACGGTTGGACCTGGAAATACGACGTGACCGACTACATGCACCTGCTGCGCGACAGTGTCGAATTGCAGGCGGGCAACTGGCAAGAGCTCCTGGACCTCAAATTCCACGTCATCGAAGGCGCGCCCGCACGGGATGTCCTCGGGATGGAAGCCTTCTGGAAGGGCCAGTATGGCCTCGCCAATTTCGACGTGAACATCGTCGACCACGAATACACCCCCGGCCCCGGCGAGGAGATGTGGCGCCTGAAGACCCGCGCCTCCGGCCACGGCTTCGGCAGCGGCAACAATTGCGCGGAATTCTGTTACAACACGCACAAGGTGAAGGTCAATGGCGAGGAGCAGTGGTCCTGGGAGATCATGCAGGAGTGCGGGGACAATGCGCTTTTCCCGCAGGGCGGAACCTGGATTTACGATCGGGCCGGCTGGTGTCCTGGCGCCCCGACCGAGACGCGGGACATGGAGTTGACGCCCCTCGTATCCGGCGATGCGCCCTTCACGGTGGACTACGACATCGACTACGACCCCGACGGCAACTACCGCTTCGAGGGGCAGATCGTCGCCTATGGCGCACCAAACCACGCCCTCGATGCGGAGATCGTAGAGGTCATCGCGCCCAACGGCTCCAAACTGTCGTCGCGCACAAACCCCATCTGCGACAAGCCCCAGGTCCTGCTGCGGAACAGCGGCAGCACCCCCTTGACCTCCTGCACCATCACCTTCGGCCTGGCCGACAACCTGCAGTCGGTCACGTGGACGGGCGAGCTCGGCTTCCTCGAGGAGGAAGTGGTGGACCTCGTGGCCCTCGATGCCAACCTCTGGGATGGCGATGACGAGGAGGACCTGACCTTCATCGCACGGGTGTCGGCACCCAACGGCGGCACCGACGAGGTGGCGTGGAACGACGAGGTGAGGAGCACGTTCCGCCGTCCGCCCACCTACACCTACATGGAGGACCCGGGCGACGAGGACGACAACCGCCTCATCATTTTCGTTCGCACCAATTCAACCCCCTGGGAGAACAGCGCCAAGCTGACGCACCAGGATGGCACCGTCTATTTCGAACGGACCTATCCCGAAGCCAACACCCAATACCGCGACACCGTTTATCTGAACCAGGGCTGCTACACCTTCGAGTTCCTCGATTTCGATGACGACGGCATCAGTTTCTGGGCCAACAACGACGGCAGCGGTTTCGTACGTCTCCGAAAGGTGGGGGGCAACTGGATCACCTTCGAACCGGACTTCGGCAAGTCCATCGTCCACAACTTCCACTTCGAGACCAACCTGGTGAACAGCATCGAGCCGGCACCCGCTCCCGCAGGTGAGGTGATGGTCTATCCCAATCCCGCATCGGATGAGGTGCATTTCTCACTGTCGGGTTGGCAAGGGAGGTATGCCTGGTCGTTGCGCGATGCGGCAGGACGGGAAGTGCGCAGGGGCGAAGGGCAGGCCCTTGAAGGCAAAACGGTCCGGGGGCGCATTCCGCTTGATGGACTTCCGGCAGGGGTTCACGTGCTCACCTTGAGTCAACCAGGCACGGCGATCCGAAAAAAGGTGGTCATTTTCTGATTTCGGGGCCAAAAGGGAGGGGGTGAAGTAGGAAAACTCCACTTTTTCACATAAAACCCCCTCTGAAATCAGGTCACTCACGAAAAAAGGGGTTTTTTTTCGGTGATAACCCCCTCTTTTGAGGAGGGGACGGCATAATTTTGCGTTCCAGTTACAGGAACATCATGTCAACCTACCGCATCACCGCCATCGAGGACGTCCTCGAGCGCGCACCCAAGGCGACCGTGCCGCCTTCATCCAAGATCTCGGAATACTATGGCGACCTCGCCTTCACGTTGAGCGCCATGCGCGAATACCTGACGGAGGAGGCTTACGACCACGTCGTGTCCGCCATGGTGGACGGCACCCGCATCGACCGGAAGATCGCCGACCAGGTGGCCAGCGCGCTCAAGGAGTGGGCCATGGCCCGCGGCGCCACGCACTACACGCACTGGTTCCAGCCGTTGACGGGCAGCACGGCCGAGAAGCACGACAGCTTCATCCAGCCTGACGGACGCGGAGGCGCCATCGAGCGCTTCGACGGCAGCTTGCTCGTGCAGCAGGAGCCCGATGCCTCAAGCTTTCCGAACGGTGGCATCCGCTCGACCTTCGAAGCCCGCGGTTACACGTTGTGGGACCCGAGCAGCCCGCCATTCCTGATGGGCCAGACGCTGTGCATCCCGACCATCTTCATCGCCTACACCGGCCAGTCCCTCGACAATAAGGCGCCGCTCTTGAAGGCCCTTACTGCTGTGGACAAGGCTGCGACGGACGTCTGCCAGTACTTCGACAAGAACGTCACGAAGGTGGTGGCCACCCTCGGATGGGAGCAGGAGTACTTCCTGGTCGACAAGGCCCTGTACAACGCCCGCCCCGACCTGAGCCAGACCGGCCGCGCCCTGCTCGGCGCCGCCCCGGCCAAGGGCCAGCAGCTCGACGACAACTACTTCGGCAGCATTCCGCCCCGCGTGATGGCCTTCATGCAGGAGTTCGAGTGCGAGGCCCACAAACTGGGCATTCCGGTCACCACCCGCCACAACGAGGTGGCACCGAACCAGTTCGAGGTCGCTCCCGTCTTCGAGGAGGCCAACCTGGCCAACGACCACAACCTGCTCCTCATGGACTTGTTGGAGCGCGTGGCCCAGCGCCACGACTTCCGGGTGCTCCTCCACGAGAAGCCGTTTGCCGGCCTGAATGGTTCCGGCAAGCACAACAACTGGTCCCTGGGCACGAACACCGGCGTCAACCTCCTGAAGCCCGGCGTCAACCCCAAGACCAACCTGCGCTTCCTGACCTTCTTCGTGAACACGATCGCCGCCATCCACAAGCACGCCGATGTGCTGCGCGCGGCCATTGCCAGTGCCGGAAACGACCACCGTCTGGGGGCCAACGAGGCACCTCCGGCCATCATTTCCGCCTTCATCGGCTCGAAGCTGACCGAATTGCTCGACGCTGTGGAGCAGAATGTGAGTGCGGGCAAGATGAGCCCGGACGAGAAGACCGCCGTGAAGCTGGAGATCGGCCGCATTCCCGAGGTGCTGCTCGACAACACCGATCGGAACCGGACGTCCCCGTTCGCCTTCACCGGCAACAAGTTCGAATTCCGCGCCGTGGGCAGCACAGCGAACTGCGCCGTGCCGATGACCGTGCTCAACACCATCATGGCCGAGCAGCTCAACGCCTTCAAGAAGGCCGTCGATGCCCGCATCGCCAAGGGTGACAAGAAGGACGAGGCCCTGTTGAAGGAGATCCAGAAGCTCATCAAGGACAGCAAGTCCATCCGTTTCGAGGGCAACGGCTACGGTCAGGAGTGGGTCGATGAAGCCGCCAAGCGCGGACTCTCCAATCTGCTCGATACGCCGAGTGCACTGGCCGTCTGGGACCGCAAGGAAACCGTCGCGCTCTTCGAGGGGCTCGGTGTCCTGAGCGCCGAGGAAATCGGGGCCCGCACGGAGGTCGAGCTCGAGAACTACGTGATGAAGCTGCAGATCGAGGCCCGGGTGCTGGGTGACATGGTCACCAACCAGGTGCTGCCTGCCGTGATGGATTACCAGGGCGACCTGCTCGCGAACATCCAGGGTTTCATGGACGTCTACGGCGACAAGAAGGCGGAGGGCATGACCCGCGCCCAGCACGGCATTCTCGAGGAGTTGTCCGCCGGCCTGTCCGCCACTTACGAGGCTTTGGAATCCCTCCGCAAGGAGCGCTCCAAGGTCAACGACATGGACAGCCTGCACGACAAGGCGAAGGCTTATGCGATGACGGTCAAGCCTTTGATGGATGAAGTCCGCGTCCAAGTGGACCAGCTTGAGAAACTG
>CALKUW010000035.1 GCA_937996585.1 uncultured Flavobacteriales bacterium | reverse complement strand
GGGGGGCACCGCGCCATCCAGGCCGTAGTACCAGTTGGTTCCGTCGTCGAAGTTGGCTTCGATGTCTGCCACCCCCGGTTGCAGGTCATACCCCGCCAGCTTGTCCGCCAATGGCGAGGGGTACAAGACGTTGTATTCGGGGGCCCCTGGGAAGTTGCCGAACACACCAGTTGGACCGGCCGATCCGAGCGTATTGCCCGGCAAGTCCGCCCAGAAAGCATCGAGCACGATGGGCACATTGCTCGTGATCAGCCCAGACCAGATGTCCACGGCGTATTGAAAGGCCGCTTCGGCCTCCGGCGGGAACCCATTGTAGGTGACGGAGAAAGTGGCGGTGCGCTCTTCTGCCGGAACGAGGGCGGGAGCGGGAACAAGTGATGGTGCCTCCACCCCGGATGCCTTCAGTGTCGCCCGTGCCGGTGCCGGGAATTCAATCAAGTCCTGTGTCGAAGCGGTAAGAGCGTAAAGCAACAAAGCGGCGAGAATGGATGGTCTCATTGTCGTGGGTTGTTCTCCCCGAAACTAAACCGGTGTAACTTGTTCAGGTGCGCGTGGGACGTCAGATATCCATGGTGGCTTGTGGCCTTTTGCTCCTGGCGGCGTGCCGGCGGGAACCGACTTCTGATGCGCCTTCGTGGCAGGGTGCCGTGGTCTTCGCACCCCATTTGCCAGCAACACCCTACCCCTATTCCGCGCTCAACTTCCCCCAGTCCTGGCTCGATGACCCGGCGCTCGCACTTTTCAGCGGGTTTGGCGGGGACATCGAGGTGACCGATGCTGGCGCCACCCTGGGCCGCGTGCTCTTCCACGACACCCGGCTTTCCGTGGACAACAGCGTTTCCTGCGGCTCCTGCCACCGGCAGTCCCGCGCTTTTGCCGACGATGTTGCGGGCTCAACAGGCGTCTCCGGAATCCCATTGGCGCGGAACACGCCAGGCCTGTTCAACCTCCAATACCAGCGCCGGCTCTTCTGGGACATGCGCGTGGTCGGGCTTGAGAACCAAGTGCTACAGCCCATCGGACACCCCGACGAGATGGGCATGGACCTGGGCGCACTTGTGGACAAACTGGCCGATACGCCCTATTATCCTCAGCTGTTCGAGGATGCCTTCGGGGACGCCGAGGTGAACCTCGATCGCATCATGGATGCCCTCGTCCAATTCCTGTCGTGCATCCGCACCTACCAAAGCCGTTACGATGCTGGTCTGGCGAATGACTTCGCTGATTTCACGGAAAGCGAGCTCCTGGGAAAGGACGTCTTCTTCAATGGCAGCACACGCTGCAACCAGTGCCACTCCGGTCTCAATTTCTTCTCCACGCAGCCCACGATCAACGGCCTCGAAAACGACTACGCCGCCGCCGGGGATGGCGGCATCGGTGATTTGACGGGCAATGCTGCGGACGACGGCAGGTTCAAGACCGTCTCACTGCGCAACGTCGGGCTGACTGCACCCTACATGCACGACGGCCGATTCGCCACCCTGCGGGAGGTGGTCGACTTCTACAGCGACAACATTGAGCCTCACCCCCACCTCGACGAACGCCTTTCGGAAGCCGGCATGGGACCTTCAGGCCAGGCGCCCTATCTCCTCGATCTCAACGAAGCGGAACGCGAAGGCCTGGTAGCTTTCCTTCACACGCTCACGGACACGGCCATCGTGGCCGATCCCATCTTCGGGTCGCCATTCTGACCGGTTCAGGCCGGCAGGAAGAAACGGAAAGCCGTTCCCTGGCCTGGTTCGGATTCCACATCAATCCAGCCGCGGTGCCCTTCGATGATCTTCCAGACGTGTGTGAGCCCCATGCCGAGGCCGTCCACATCGCCGGAAAACCGGCGGAACGGCTCAAAAACCCGGTTCACCTGCGCCTCGGTCATGCCCCGACCATTGTCCTTGACCTTGAACAACCAACCGCCTGCGGTGCGTTCGGAAGAAATGTCCACCTGAGCGGTTTGGCCCGCCTTCCCATGCTTGAGGGCATTCTCGATGAGGTTGACCAAGACCAGCCGCATGCCCAGGGGGCCCGCCTTGATGGTGGGCAATCCCTCAATGCAAATGTCACCCGCCGACCTCCTGGTCAGGCAACGGAGGTCCATCACCACCTCCTCGGCCATGCGCTGCATGTCCACATCCTCATCCGTGGACTCACCGCCCAGCCTGGCGTGCTCCAGGAGGCCATCCACGAGCGACGTCATGCGCTCGGCTGATTCCTCCAGCCACCCGGCGATCTGGTCGCGGTCCACATCCGGGGCCGCCGTCATGGTGGACAGCATCCGTGCGCAACTGGCCACGTTGCGGAGCGGCTCCTTCAGGTCGTGGGCGACGAGCATGGCAAACCGCTTCCAATGGTCGGAGTTTGGGCTTACGGTGCGCTCCACGCTTGGAGCATGTTTCAAATTCTCGGTCAACATTCTTGCAGATGGCGTGCGGAAGGCACTGTCGAAGTTACTCCCACCACAACGCAACCGTTGCAGAAGTTCACACCGCCCTCGGTTCACCCGATGCCGGTGACGCCTGCAATGCTCTGAATATCATGGCCCAAATGCCGATTTTTCCCATAGTCCACTTTGGCTGTGGGACTCAACCGACATGGCGTAAAGTGTTACCTTTTCTCGGTGCCCTCCACGACAATGACCTCCTTCTGAACCACAACCTTTTCACCTGATTCCACGTCACTTGACGACTCCATTTCTACTTCTACCTGCACCTCGCCCCCTTCGCGGACCATCCGCAGCTGCCCCCCGGGAATGGTCAGCACCGTATCCCCTTCGAAATCCTCGTTTTCGAGGGATTTCACGATGACCATGACCTCATCTTCCCCGCTGCCCCCATCGGATACCCATTCCATGTGGTGCATCCCCGACACGGCGGGCATGGAAGACACCGAATGGGCGGCCTGGGGAGCCGTGACGCGGCCAAGGGCGAACCCGATCATGGTGAAGGCTGCAGCGATGAGGATGGTGGCGTTCTGTTGCATGGTGGCAATATCGTCAGGAAGCCCCCCGAAAACGACATAAAACCGCAACAAAACGGCGTGGAATGACGTATTTGCAGCATGCGGTCAAAACGTGCATTCGACACCCTCATCGTCGAAGGAGGCAGCCTTCGCTGTGCCTTCACGGCCGGTGTGCTCGACACGTTTGCCGTGGTCGGGTACAACCGCTTCAAGCGCTACTTCGCGGTATCGGCCGGAACGATGGCACTGACGTCCTTCCTTGCCGGACAGCGCAAGCACTTCATCGACGTGGCCAGCCATATGGTGGAGGACGGGCAATTCATCCGTTTCTCCTCGGCATTCAGCGAGGAAGGCCTGATGAACCTATCCCACCTCTTCGACCACGTGCGCCGGCACCGCCCCCTCGACATCCGGGCCGCCGCCATGGCCACCCACGGAAAAGACGTCCGCATGGTCACCACGGACCACGCCACAGGCAAGCCCATGTACCTGCGACCGACCCAGAAGGACTGGCTGCGCATCATGTGGGCCTCCTCCACCCTGCCCATGGTCACGCGCGGCAAGATCCGCGTGCACGAAAAGTGGCTGTTCGACGGTGGCATCTCGGATGCCCTGCCACTTCAAGCAGCCCTTGATGCAGGCTCCCGGCGCATCCTCGTCATCCGCACACGCCCTTCCGGCGAACACATAGAAAAGGGCTGGATGGACACCTTCGCCACCTACTGGTACCGGGACAACCCCGCCATCGTCCGGCTCTACACCCATGGCCACTTCACGTACAATGAGACGGTCGACCGGTTGAAGACCGGAGGAGAAGGACGGAAGCGCTGGGAGGAAATCGCGCCGCTGGAGCCTTTGCGGTCTGATGGTTTCCGCATCAATGCCGGCCATCTGATCCAGGATTACCACCACGGCATGGCCAGGGCGCTGGACTGGTTGGATTCGGCACCTCCCATCCGTTGAAAGACACCTCGATTCGCAGGGTTCGGAATCGCGTCTAAATTTGCGCAGATTCACTTTAGCCCAACACCATGCGCAAGCTGTTCTTCCTGGCCGCTTCGGCCCTCATCTCTGTCGCCGCTACGGCCCAGTGCACCGAGCTTTTCATCTCCGAGTACATCGAGGGATGGTCCAACAACAAAGCCATCGAGATCTACAACCCGACCGGAGCCGCCATCGACATGTCGGACTACCGTTTGGAGCGCTACTCCAATGGCGCCACCTCCGCCCAGGAGAACCAGAAGGTCGACCTCTCCGGCACGATCGAGCCCGGTGATGTCCTCGTCTACGTCCTCGACAAGCAGGATCCCGACGGCGTCGATTTCGAAGCCCCGGTGTGGGACGAGCTCGCCGCCGTGGCCGACGTCTGGCTCTGCCCCGTCTACGAGGAGAACAACGCCATGTACTTCAACGGCAATGACGCCATGGTCCTTCGCAAGATTTCCAGCAACACCGCCATTGACATCTTCGGTGTCATCGGCGAGGATCCCGGATCCGCCGGCTGGGATGAGGTCACCCAAAACCACACGCTCGTGCGCCGTCCGGAAGTGACCGGTGGCGATACCGATGCGATCGATGGATTCGACGTGCTCGCCGTTTGGGATTCGCTGCCCGCCAATACCTTCGACCAGCTCGGTTTCCACACTTGCGATTGCGTCGTGAGCGTCGAAGAGAAGGAGGGCGGGATGCTGCAGGCATTCCCCAACCCCTTCACCGACCGCCTCGACCTCGTTACGGGCGCGCCCATGGCCACGGTGGTCGTGCGCGACCTGACCGGTGCCGAAGTCCAGCGCGTCCAGGCCAATGGTGCCCTGCGCCTCCGCCTTGACCTCGCCACCCTCCCCACCGGCGCTTACCTCGTTGAAGCCCGGATGGAGAATGGCGGTGTGGTGCGTCACCAGGCGGTCAAGCACTGAACCCCACATCGGCTCCCATGAAGCATTTCTCCCTGCTGTTCCTGGCCCTCGGGCTGGGCATGGCCGGCATGCATGCGCAGAATTGCGCGGTATCCGGCCTCGTCCGCGATGGCCTCTCCGGCGACCCGCTCATCGGAGCCTACGTCAAGGTCGGTGACAACATCACCGCCACCGACATCGATGGCCGCTACCAGTTGTCCGTCCCTGCCGGAGCACGCGAATTCACCTTCTCCTACATCGGCTATGCCGCCAAGGTGATAGAGGTGACCCTTTCCGGTGCGAGCCAGACGGTCAATGCCAACCTCGAATCCCTCATCCTCGAGGAAGCCATCGTCGCTGCGGACCTGGCAATCGACCGGAAGACACCGGTGGCCTTCACCAATGTACTGCCCGCCCAGATCCAGGAGGAGTTGGCCGGTCGTGACCTGCCCCTCATCCTGAACAATACGCCGGGCGTCTATGCCACACAACAGGGTGGGGGCGACGGCGATGCGCGCGTTACCATCCGCGGATTCGACCAGACCAACCTCGCGGTCATGGTGGACGGTGTCCCCATGAACGACATGGAGAACGGCTGGGTGTACTGGAGCAACTGGGCCGGACTTGACCTCGTCGTGCGGACGACACAGGTGCAGCGGGGCCTCGGCGCGAGCAAGCTGGCCATCCCTTCGGTGGGCGGCACCATCAACATCCTGACGGGGGGTGATGAATCCGGCAACGGAAGGCTGACCTACCTCTCCGAGATGGGCAACTATGGCTACTTCCGTAACAGCTTGGCCGGCGTGTTCGGCAACCAGGAAAAGGGCTTCCTCCACTTCGTCGGATCGTACCGCACGAACCAGGGCTTTGCTGCGGGCCTCGAGTCCGAGGCGTGGGCCTATTACTTGAAGGGCCGCAAGACGGTGGGCAACCACAACCTGAGCTTCACGACGTTCGGGGCGCCCCAGCGCCACGGCCAACGCTCGTACCAGATGCAGGTCCACGAATTCGATGCCGACCTCGCCCGCGAGCTCACGACGGCCGAGGGACAAGATGCGCTGCAGGGCATTGTAGATGGTGCTGAGCCCACTGATCTCGTTTCCAAAGGCAGGGACTTCAATGAGTTCATCGTCAACTACCAGGAAGTCTACTACGACTACAACGAGGAGACCGGACAGGTGGACACCACCTACGGGGAGAGCCGCCGCTACAATGCTCGCCAGAACTTTTACTTCAAGCCCATCTTCACGATACGTGATGTCTGGGCGATGAACGACAAGTCCACGCTGACCACCACGGCTTACGCCAGTTTCGGCACGGGTGGTGGCGAGGCACTGGCCAGCACACCGGGCACCCGCCTCGAAGACGGAACGCTCGACCTCCAACCGACCTGGGACTCGCACCAACTGTTCGAGTTTGGTCCCAATGGCCTCAACGTGGATGCCAATGGTGAGCGCAAGGGATCCAACTTCATCCGCATCGCCCACAATGACCACCGCTGGTACGGCGCCCTGTCCAACTTCACCACGGATGTCAGTGACGAGCTAAACTTCAGCGCGGGTGTCGATGTGCGGCATTACACCGGCAGCCACTACCGCACGATCGGCGACATGTTCGGTGCCGACTACTACGACGCTCCGAATGACCGGCGCGACCAGAACGCGGACTTCGATGCCCCGCTGCGCGAGGGCGACAAGTACTTCTACTACGACGATGGCCAGGTGGCCTGGGGTGGATCCTACGTCCAGCTCGAGTGGGACAAATTGACCCACAGCGCCTTCGTGAACGTCTCCGGAGCCCAGAGCTGGTACCGCGGCATCGATTACTTCCGACCCCGCGTCGTCACCCTCGACGGCACCACCTACGAGGTGCGCTCCACGGACGAATGGCGCGAGCTCGGCGACAACAATTGGTCCACGGGAGAGTTGGCCGACGGCACGCTCCTCACGGCAGACCATCCCAGTCTCGAGACCTACATGACGGACTGGGAGCGCCTCAACAGCTTCACCGTCAAGGCCGGTGGAAACAAGAACATCAATGAGTGGACGAGCGCCTACACCAACCTGGGCTACCTCAGCCGCGCCCCGCTGTTCAACTCGGTCTTCGACCTGAACAACAACCTCATCGAAGGCTATGAGAACCAATACGTCAAGGCCATCGAGCTCGGTATGAAGTATGCCAAAGGGCCGTTCGCCTCGAATATCAATGCCTACCGCACCGGTTGGGAAAACAAGGCGGTCAACCGCTTCTACAGCGTGTCCAACCTCTGGCAGGACGCCAACCTGAGCGTCTACGCCGACACCTCCACCACCGCCGGCCGTCAGGACATGCTCGTCCTCGCCCAGGACGAACGCCTCATAGAGGACGTGGACTGGGGCACGGAAGGCGCCACCATCATCGAGCAGGTCGACCGGAACCTCGGGTACAATCTGCTTAACGCCGACGCCGTCCACTCCGGTGTCGAGTGGGACTTCGCCTATGACGTCACGCCCAAGCTGGATGTCCAGGGCGTCTTCTCCTGGGGCAACTGGCGGTGGACCAGCAACGAGCGCGTCGACCTGATCAACAGCACCGACAACGGCTTCATCACCCGCCTCGACAACGGCGCGGTGGCGGACACCCTTGTCAACCTGAACGGCGTAAAGGTGGGCGATGCGGCCCAGCGCCAGATCAGCGCAGCCATCAGCTACCGGCCCAAGCGGGGCACCTACCTCTCCCTGCGCAGCACCTGGTTCTGGCAGCACTACGCCAACTTCTCTCCCGGTGACGTGATCACGGAAGGCGAGCCCAAGGACGTCTGGGTCACGCCGGGGTACAACCTGCTCAATCTGAACGCGGGCACGTCGTTCGACGTGAGCGACAACGCCCTTTTGCGCCTGCGCCTCAGCATCACCAACCTACTCGACGAGCTCTACATCGCCGACGCGAACAACAATTCCCAGTACGCCCCCTACCCCTACGGTCCCGAGGGGGGCAGCGGACAGGCCGAAGTCTTCGTCGGCCCGCCGCGCATGATCCGCGTCAGCGCGGTCCTCGAACTCAAGGGACTCCAGAACCGACCATGAACCAGCTTTCTTTCGGTGCCGCCTTTGCGGCCCTCCTCCTCGTCCAGGCCTCCGTGGCCCAGGACAACATTCTCGATGCCCGCACCAACTACGGCGTGGGCGATGTGGTGACCGTTTCGGGGGTCGTCACCAGCGACGACAACCTCGGATCCGTGCGCTACCTCCAGGATGCCACCGCCGGCATCGCCCTTTATCCCGGGGCCGATTGGGCCGCTTGGTCCGCTACCCCGGCCATCGGCGACTCCCTGACCGTGACCGGTGAAATCAGCGAATACAACGGCCTGCTCGAGGTCGGTCCGAACCTCTCCGCCGTCACGTTCGAAGGGCCGGGCGCCCTGCCCGAACCGCTCGTCATCGGCGCTGCGGACATGGATGAAACGCTCGAGGGCCAACTCGTCCGGGTCAATGGGGTCACCTTCCCCCTCGCCGGACAGGAGATCACGGGCAACAGCACCTACGACTTCACGGCCGACGGCCAGTCCGGTGTGATGTACGTGCGCAGCAGCAACAGCCTCGTCGGTGAGACCCTCACCGGTTGTGCCGTGGACCTGCTCGGCATCGTCTCCCAGTTCTCGTTCGATGGCACGGGCGGATACCAGCTGCTGCCACGTGGACCGGTGGACCTCATCCCCGCCGCCGGCATCTGCTACACTTCCCCCGTGGTGCAGTCCAATATGTCCACCTCCGGCTTCACGCTGTCGTGGACCACGGACCTCGCAGCAGAAGGTGTGGTTGAATACGGATTGACCGAAGCGCTCGGCATGACTTCCAGCAGCACCACCGGCACCACCGACCACAGCGTCGACCTGACCGGCCTTGAGGCCGGGCGCATCTACTACGCCCGCGCCATTTCCTCCCTGCCCAGCGGAGAAAGTGCCGCTTCCCCCATCCGCCCTTACGCGACGGTATCGAACTCTTCCGGCAACATCCACGTCTACTTCAACGGTCCGGTCAACACGTCCGTGGCGACGGTGGAGGAAGCCCAGTCGCTGGGCACCGACATGAACGATACGGTGGCAGCGTGGATCATGTCCGCCCAGCACACCCTCGACGTGGCCGCCTACAACTTCAACGACCAGACGCTCGAAGACGCCTTCGAGGTGGCCGCCAATAACGGTGTCGAAATCCGCTGGATCTATGAGGGACAGAATGCCAATGTGGGCCTGAACAACCTGCCGGCCTCCATCGTGACCCACCCACGCACCGACGGCGAGGGCAGCGGCATGCACAATAAGTTCATCGTGGGCGACGTGGACTACCCCGAGTCCGCCTTCGTGCTGACCGGCTCGACCAACCTCACCACCGGCAACCTCGTCCAGGACCTGAACAATGCCATCGTGTTCGAGGACCAGAGCCTGGCCCGCGCCTACACCATCGAATTCAACGAGATGTGGGGCAGCGACGGCATGACGCCCGATGCGGCCAATGCCAAGTTTGGTTCGGATAAGACGTGGAATACCCCGGTGGACTTCCTCATCGGCGGCAGCCCGGTCGAATTGTACTTCTCGCCGTCCGACGGCACGACCAACGCCATCCGGCAGGAAATCGAGGCGGCGGACTCCGAGTTCGAATTCGCCCTGCTGGCATTCACCCGTGACGACCTCGGCGACGCCATCGCGGCCTTGGGACAGAGCTTCTTCGTCAACCCCATCGGTTCCATCGAGCAGATCAACACCACCGGCAGCGAATACGACAACCTGTTGGCCAATGGCGTCCAGGTCTACCCGCACAACATCAGCAACGACCTGCACCACAAGTACGCCATCGTGGACCACGCTTCCCCGGCGAACGACCCCGTGGTGATCACGGGATCCCACAACTGGTCGTCCTCAGCGGAGAACGTCAACGACGAGAACACGGTCATCGTACACGATGCCCGGGTCGCCAACCTCTACCACCAGGAATTCCAGGGCATCCTCATCGCCCTTGGTATCATCCAATCGGTCGAGGACCGGGAGGGCGCCACCCTCTGCACAGTCTACCCGAACCCGGCGAGTGGTGTCCTGTCCGTGCGTTGGGAATCCGGTGCTGAGCCGGGAACGTTGACCCTGCGCGACCTGTCCGGCCGCCTGGTCCTCAAGGCTGCTTTGGGCAACGGTACGACGCGCATCGCCCTCGATGGTGTGGCGCCCGGCGTCTACACCGCCGACGTGGACGGACAAGGGCTGCCGACGCGCATCGTGGTGGAATGACCTCCCGCGGGCGACGGCTCCGTTTCGGCGCCATGGTGGGCTTTGTGGTGCTCGCCATGGGCTGCCATGAACCTGCACCATTCCTCCAAGGTCTGCAGGACCTGCCGGCCGGGACGGCGCTGCCGGGCCTGACGCCCGGGCCCGATGGTCCCGCCCTGATGTTTACGGAGGAATCCGGCGACACGGTGGCCGTCCGATGGGCCCGCTGGCGCGGTGACCGCTGGGCCGACACGGTCACCATCTTTCGGGATGCGGGGCTGCTGGTCAATTGGGCCGATCGGCCGGGATTGGCGTTCGGCGAAGGTGGGCAGGCCCACGCCCATTGGCTGCGCCTCGACCCGCGCGGCGACTTCTGCTACGGCATTGAAACCGCCCACAGCGCCGACGGAGGCTTGACGTGGTCCCTCCCCGACCGACCCCACCGCGACACCGCGGTCGCGGAACACGGCTTCGGGCAGTGGATGCCGACGTCTGATGGGGCGCTGTTCGCTTGGCTCGACGGCCGGCAGTTCGATGGCCACCCCGACCCGGCCAAGGCGCCCATGGAAGTGCGGGGGGCGTTTTGGCGACCTGAACACGGCTGGTCGGCGGAACAGATGCTGGACAGCTCCGCTTGCACCTGCTGCCCCCTCGCGGCAACAGAAATGGCCGACGGCGACTGGCTCCTGACCTACCGCGACCGCACCCCGGCGGAAATTCGGGACTTCAGTGCGCTGTTGCTGGGATGCGATACCTCAGGAGTGTTGGCGCTCAAATCGGGACCGGCGCCCATTGGAAAGGACGGATGGGAGGTGGCCGGCTGCCCCGTGAACGGGTCGGCCCTGACGTCCGCGAACGGACGCACCCTGGCGGTTTGGTTCACCAGCGCCCAAGACGAGCCGCGCATCCGCAGCGCATGGCGCGGGCCGGAAGGCCATTGGTCGGCTGTCAAAGACCTTCAAGCAGGTGAGGCCGTGGGGCGGGTCTGTGCTGCAGTAGATGGCCGGGGACGGTTCCACGCCGCCTGGATGGAGCGGTCCGAACAAGGCCCTGCCTTGGTTGGGCAGTACTGGGATGCCGAAGGCCGGACCCTGCTCCCAACGCCTGTGGCCCTGACGGATGTCGACGACGCCCGGGCGGGTGGCTTTCCGGTCATGACCGGCCTCGCGGAAGGCGGCGTGATGCTGGCCTGGACGACAACGGGGAAGGAAGCCCACGTGCGCACCGCGCTATGGACCCCTTCCCCGCAGGAAGTCGATTGAAGTACCGCCTTATTCGACGACGAGTCGGATCACCTCCTCGGTCAGGCCGTTGGTGGCCCGGACCAGGTAGATGCCCGCATCGAGTGCGCTGACGTCGAGGTCGACGAAGGCTCCGTCCACTATTTGGCGCTCGATGACCATGCGACCAAAGGCATCGGCCACCATCAGGCTCACCGGGACGTCACCACCCAGCATGACTTCGACGCGCACGGACGCATCCGCAGGGTTCGGATAGGCGATGATTTCGGCGAGGGCGGAACGCTCACCCGCACAGCTGCTCGAATTCGCATCCCCGGCGGTGAAGCTGCAGATGGGGGAGAATGCGCTGGCGTCTCCGTTGCAGTTGCTGCGCACGCGCCATTCGTAGGTCGTGTTGTTGTTGAGGCTGGACGCTGTGATGCTGGTCTCGGAGGTCGTCGCCTCGCTCGTCCAGCTGGCCGATCCCGCCACACGGAACTGCACCGTGTAGCTCACGGCGCTGGCCACGGAACTCCATGTGAGGGTGGCGCGCTTGCGCTTGATGTTGACGGCGGCCGTACCTGAAGGCACATCGCATGACCCCGAGGGGCAGGGCGCGCAGGAACCGCCGCAATCGACACCCGTCTCGTCGCCGTTCTGGATGCCGTCATCGCAGGTGGCAGGGCAGGATGGGCAGTTGGCGCCGCCGCAGTCGATGCCGGTCTCGTCGCCGTTCTGGATGCCATCATCGCAGGTCGGCTCGGCACATGGTGCACAGGATCCGCCGCAGTCGATGCCGGTCTCATCGCCGTTCTGTATGCCGTCAGTGCACGTGGGAGCGGGGGGTGCGCCGCAACCGCCGGACTGGGTCAGGGAATAGCGGAATCCGCCCGGGGCGAACAGGGCGTGCATGCGCAAAGCCTGGCCGTCCGTGTACAGGTTCATGCAGGCGTCATCGCTGTAGTCCATGTAGTTCTGGACCATGTCGACGCTGCCACAGCTGACGTGGCCCAGGGCGCAGCCGTAGTTCGGACCGTCCGAAAGCGGGGTGTCACCTACGAAGTCATCGACGCTGCATCCACCATCGCCCCAGATGTGGCGGAGGTTCAGATAGTGGCCCACCTCGTGGGTGCAGGTGCGACCGAGGTCGAACGGGGAAGTCGCCGTGCCGATGGTGCCGAAGTAGGCGTAATCACAGACAACGCCATCCGTGGAGGCCGGACCTCCCGGAAATTGTGCGTAACCGAGGATGCCACCACTGAGGTTGCATACCCAGATGTTCAGGTAGGACGAAGGATCCCAGGGCGTCAGACCTTGGCTCCCTTTCATGGCATCGTTGGCCTGCCACGAAGGCTTGTTGGTGGACTTGCGGCGGATGCCGTTCGTCGGATTACCGTCGGGATCCACACTGGCGAGGCAGAACTCGATTTCGGTGTCGGCGGCCTGTGACCAGGTGTTGTCCGCATCCGAATTGGTGCGACGGAAGTCGTCGTTCAGGACGTCGATCTGCGACTGGATCTGGGCGTCGGAAATGTTCTGGGCATTCGTCTTGTAGACGACGTTCACGACAACGGGTATCGTCACGACGTTGGCGTTCCGCAGTTGGGGCGTGTTGACGAAGTCGCGGGTGAATTGTTCGATCTGCTCGAGCTGATCATGGTATTGCTCATGTTCCTGGAGGAGCCGGTCGAGGTTGCCCATGGTGTGACAGACACGCTCCTGGGCCTGGAGCAGGGTGGTGACGCCCATAAAGAGGGCGCACAGAAGGGTACGTTGGTTCATGTGGTGAATCAGTTTCCCTATCAAATTGGTGATTGTCTGTGAAGTAGATGTAGGAATGGGGATGACATTCATCATCCGTGGAAAAAACCGGTCAGGCTGTTGATGTCCCATCGCAAGGCTCGGGGAGGTGAACAAAACCAAAAATCACTTCATACCGCTCGGGTCCGTCTTGAACATTCATCCGGTCCTTCTGTTCCCCATTCGAATCACACAATTCCAAAACATGCTCAAGCATACCCTTCTATTGCCTGTCCTCTTGATGGGTGCCCTTCTACAAGCCCAGACCACGGTGGTCGATGTGGTGGTCAACAGCGAGGATCACATGACCCTCGAAGCTGCGGTCATCGCCGCTGAACTAGCCGACGATCTGAGCGGCGACGGTCCTTTCACCGTCTTCGCCCCCACCGATGCGGCTTTTGACGCCCTGCCGGCCGGCACCGTGGACGCCCTCCTGATGGACCCCACCGGCGACCTGGCCAACATTCTCCTGTACCACGTGCTCGGCGCGCAGGTGTTGAGCACCGACCTCGCCGCCACCCAGACGGTCGCGACCCTCAACGGCGATTCCGTCACCGTGACGGTCGACATGGGCATGGTCACCGTCAACGGTGTGGCCATGGTCACCGCCGCGGACATCACGGCCGACAACGGCGTGGTCCACGTCATTGATGCCGTGCTCCTGCCGCCCCCGCCGCCCACCACCACGGTGGTCGACATCATCGTCGGCAGTGAGGACCACAACCTGCTTGAGGCGGCCGTCCTGGCGGCCGACCTGGCTGGTGCCCTCAGCGGTGAAGGCCCCTTTACCGTCTTCGCCCCGACTGATGCCGCCGTGACCGCACTGGTCACCGCACTCGACATCACGGCCGAGGACCTTCTTGCCCTGGATGGCCTTGCGGACATTCTCCTGTACCATGTGGTGAACGCGACCGCCATGAGCGGCGACCTGTCCGATGGACAGACGATCACCACCATGCTCGGTGAGGACGTCACCATCACCATCATGGACGGCACCGTCATGGTGAACGACGCCACGGTGACCGCCGCGGACATCACCGCCGACAATGGCGTGGTGCACGTCATCGACGCCGTACTCCTGCCCCCGGCTCCTGAAGTCACACCGACCGTGGCCGACATCATCGCAGAAAGCGAAGCGCACACCGTGCTCGCCGCCGTGCTCGACAGCACCGACCTCGACGAGGCGCTCATGGGTGAAGGTCCCTTCACCGTCTTCGCCCCGACGGACGCCGCGTTCGATGCCCTGCCCCCGAACGTCATCCTCGGTCTCCTTACCGACAACGAGGCATTGACCAACGTCCTGACCTACCACGTGGCGGGTGACAGCCTGACCGCAGGCGACCTGTCCGACGGTCAGATGATCACTACCCTCAATGGTGAGGACGTGACCGTCACCATCATGGACGGCACCGTGATGATCAACGACGCCACCGTCGTCATCGCCGACCTGATCGGATCCAACGGCGTGGTGCACGTCATCGACGCCATCCTCCTGCCGCCGCCGCCGACCCCGGCCACCGTCGTGGACATCGTGGTCAACAGCCCGGCACACAACGTGCTGGAAACGGCCGTGGTGGCTGCCGGACTGGTCGAGACCCTTTCCGGAGAAGGCCCCTTCACTGTCTTCGCCCCCACCGATATGGCCTTCGCAGCCCTGCCGGCAGGCGTGATCGACGAGCTGCTCGCCGACCCGACCGGCGCCCTCACCGCCATCCTCACCTACCACGTGGTGGGTGGTGCTGCCGCCATGAGCGGTGACCTCTCCGACGGCCAGACGATCACGACCGTCAACGGTCAGGACGTCACCGTCACCATCACGGACGGCACCGTCATGATCAACGATGCCACGGTCGTCATCGCCGACCTCGTGGCCGACAATGGCGTGGTGCACGTCATCGATGCGGTACTCCTGCCCGAACCGCCCGCCACGACCACGGTGGTCGACATCATCGTCAACAGCGAGGACCACACCGTGCTGGAGGCTGCCGTGGGCGCCGCCGGTCTGGTGGAAGCCCTCTCCGGCGAAGGTCCCTTCACCGTCTTCGCGCCGACCGATGCGGCTTTCGCTGCCCTGCCTGCAGGCCTGATCGACGAGCTGCTCGCCGACCCGACGGGTACCCTTACCGATATCCTGACCTACCACGTCGTGGGTGGCGTCGCCGCCATGAGCGGTGACCTGACCGACGGCCAGACCATCGCCACCCTCCAGGGATCGGAGGTGACCATCAGCATCATGGACGGCACCGTCATGGTCAATGACGCCACGGTGATTGTGGCCGACCTCGAGGCCGACAACGGTGTGGTGCACGTCATCGACGTAGTGCTGAGCCTGCCGACCGGTGTCGAGCAGATCGACCTCGGCTCCCTCTTCGAGGTGTACCCGAACCCGACTACCGACGCCCTGCGTTGGGGCAACGTGCAGGTCGACCGCCTGCAGGTGCTCGACGCCCATGGCCGCATCTGCCTGGATACGACCAACCCCGGTGGCATGCTCGACATGAGCGGATTCAACAGTGGCCGCTACATGGTGGTCATCGAGGCCGATGGACAGCGCGCCGTCAAGGCCGTCGTCAAACAGTAATTCCAATTGCCCCTTGCCGGGGGCAGACATGCAAGGAAGCAAGGCCGTCCCTCGGGGCGGCCTTGTTCATTTCACGAGGAACCAGGCGTTGAGCAGCTGCTCCCGGTTGTAGCGCATGGTTGCGCCGGTGTCTTGGTCGATGACATCGAAGCCGGCCGCCATGCAGATGCCCTGGCCCGCAGCCGTGTCCCACTCCATGGTCGGGGCGAAACGGGGATAGCAGTCGGCCTTGCCTTCGGCCACCATGCACAGCTTGAGCGACGACCCCTTGGAGATGGTGGCCACGTCGCCGTGCTCCTGCTTGAGCTCTTCGATGAAGGCCTCGGTCTCGGGCGAGAGGTGTGACCGGCTGGCCACGGCGGTGTAAGGCCTGTCGCCCTTCGGCAGGGGCAAATGCTGGGCGCCCGACATCGCCTTCGTCACATCCACGGGTTCGTCCGCAGGACACATGGCCTTCACGGCGCCTTCACCGTGAACCCCGACGTAAAGCTCGCCGGTCACCGGCACGTAGATGACCCCGAGTACGGGCACGCCCTCTCGGGCAAGGGCGATGTTGACCGTGAATTCGCCGTTGCGCTTGATGAACTCCTTCGTGCCGTCGATGGGGTCCACGATCCACAGCTCCGACCACCCGGAGCGCTCGCTGTAGGGCATGTCGCGCCCTTCCTCCGAAAGCACGGGAATGCCCGTAGGTTCGAGGTGGCGCATGATGACCTCATGGGAAGCCAGGTCCGCGCGCGTCAGGGGCGAGTCGTCCCCTTTGACGGTGACATCGAAATCGCCGCTGTGGTAGATCTCCAGGATGGCCTTTCCAGCTTCGATGGCCGCTTCAATGGCGGTGTCGCGCAGTGCATTCATGGTGCTAAACTAATTCGGCTTCCCGCCTTCACCCGGCGTAAATGCCCTGCAGCACCTTGGACTCCTTGGTCCAGCTGAGCTGTCGGCCCGCCTTTTCCAGGCCGGGCTTGAATTCGGTGGTGCCCTCCTCCTTCATGGCGAGCAGCGCCGCGCGCCAGCCTTCGGGTGTACCCACCTCGACCGCACGCCCGGCATGGAAGTCATCGATCAACTTCCGGCAATCCGGCAGGTCGTTGGACAGAACGGGCACGCCGGCCAGCAGGTACTCGAACAGCTTGTTGGGCAGACAGTAGAGGTAGGACAGGCAGGTCGGCTTGACCGAGACGAGGCCCACGTCCGCGCTTCGGGTGTGGGCGAGGACGTCTTCGTAGGCCACGGCGGGATGGACGTGGACGTGCGGCATTTGGTCCCCTGCCTCATCCACGAGGTGCTGGAGCGGTCCGTACCCCATGAGCACGAGGTGGATTCCGCTGTCCTCCAGGCCGCGCATGGCTTCCAACGCGGTCTCCAGGCCCCGGTTGTAGGTGAAGGCGCCCTGGTAGAGGGCGATGAAGTCGCCTGCCGGTATGCCGAAACGGGACCTGAAGTGGTCCGGAGCGGGGCCATCCGCAGCAGGCGGGCGGCCTTCGGGGATGTTGCGTACGAGGTGGACTTCAGGGATGCCATGGGGCGTGTAGCGCTCGCGGTAAGCCGCGGCAATCGAGGGGCTGACCGTGATCACCGCCTTCGCCTTGCGGATCATCCGACGCTCCAACCAGGCGACCATCTTTCGTTCGATGACCGGCTTGGCGTTGCGCTCGGCTTCAAACTCGTGGCAATCGTAGATGAGCTGCAGCCGCGAATTCAGCCGCTGGGCGCACCATCCCAGCACGAAAGCCTCGATGTCGTTGCAATGCCAAGCGTCCACCTTGCGCCAGCGCCGGACGACGCGCAGAGCGAGCTCTGCCATTTTCAGCGCACCGAACACCGTCCCGCGCGGAAGCTTGGACGTAGCGATGCGGGTGCGCACGACCTTGAATCCATCCGCATCTTCCTCTGTGGGCAACCCCTCGCCATGCAGCGCCACGACCGTCACGTCATGTCCATCCTCGGCCAGACTACGGGAGATCTTCAGCACGCGGTTGTCGCGGGTGAAGTCGTTGAGGACGACGTTGGCGATCCTCATTTTCCGTGGCGCATGACGGCGGTAATGAGCACTGCCAGGTTCAAGACATAGTAGGCGCACTTGGCCCAGACGATGCCGATGAGGGCACCCCATTCGCCCCCTCCGAACCACTCCGGGCGGACGGTGCCGAGGCACCACCCGAGGCCCACGGCGAGCAGGTGAAGTCCATCCAGCCAGGTGATCCAACGGGGCTTGCGCACGCGGTGGAAAAGTGCGCCCAGGCCTGCCGTCATGAAGTTCAGAACGAACCAAGGGGTCAGGATGCGCACCACCTCCATCGCGTCGTACCACTCTGCTCCGAAGAGCCAAGCCGTGGT
>CALKUW010000034.1 GCA_937996585.1 uncultured Flavobacteriales bacterium | reverse complement strand
GCTGGTGGACATTACGAACCCGAACCCATACGAGGCTGTCGTGTTCGCGGGCGCGCACAGATTGACATCACGGGACAAGTGGGGTGAGGGTAGCACGTCGGGTGAGGAGCGCTCCCTGGTCGAACCCTTCCTGCGCACAATCAAACTGGCGGTGACCGGTGACATCATTGTCACGTGCTCTGACAACCTCGGAATGCTGTCCACCCACTTCAACATGTGCACCCGGAATGACGTGGGCCCTCGTGGGCGGGTCCGGACAATCGAGAATGGGACCCTTGACATCCTACGGGATGGCGTCGACCAGGGCGAAGCCAAGGGAGTCGATACGTATCACATCTGGCAAGAGGCCTACCACAATATGTCGAAACGTGGCCATGGAGACCACAAGAAAAGGGTGACAGGTCGGTATAATCATGCGTCAGATCGGCTGGCCAACATGGTGGTGCACAACGGTCGCCGACAGGAACTCGTATACTATGGAGGAGGACGCCGAGCTGAAGCAAGCGCCTACTGGACCTCTGGTGGGATTCCACTGTGCGGGGACTCGTTCGAGCAAGTTGGCAAGGTGGCCACTCTGCTCGCAGTGTCGCGACTGCTCGAGTCCACCGCCATGCGGCCAAAGCAGCCCAAATGCACCCGGGCTGCGCGCCTCATTGCGCAGGACCTCGTGCACGGCCCACTGACAGAACAGGTGTTCAAGACACTTCCTGACCATTTGGCGGGAGCGCTTGTCCGAGAAAATCTGGGAAGATTGCCGTCGGCACTCAAGGACCTGGTAGCGGGGTCCTGCTCCTCAGACGCTGACAGCTTGACGAGGATTGTGCGATCATTGCAGGGTTCGTCTCCGTGCCTTTTGTGCGAAGGCGTGAGAGAGAGTCGGACTCATGCGCGGCACCACTGCCCACGATGGAGCTCGGTACTGGACAACGTTGCACGTGGAAACTCGATCTTGCTGGCGTTCCTGGGCCCGTGCTTCTGGTTTGATGGCGCTAGCCAACTGGGATACACTGGTCGCAGCAGAGCAAATGTGCCCTGGGTGCATACAGCCGGTATTGCGCCAGATAGCACGGACCCGTCATGCAGGGTTCTCACGGGGATGGGGTGCACAGTCACAGCCGAACGCCTTACGTGCCTGTCGGCACTCTGGCGGCCTGCAGTCGCGGAGGGATCGCGGGACGCCTTCCCAGCAGCAGTTAGCGCTCTTCTGCGAGCTACTCTTGACCCGATGACCCGGCACGAGGCAGATCTCCTTGCGGGTGTTGGACAAGTACCGTGCCAACTGGTGATGTGGCTGCGTGACACCTTTGGGCTGAAACGGGAGGTCATGACATCATCGCTGACTCTGTCAACTATGTTTGACATAGAACCAGACGTCGTCGGTGAGGGATGGGGGCCGTCTTGGCGGGTAGGCAAGCAGCCGAGCAGGCAGGTTTCCCAACAGTCATCAGGCCAGCTCGTGCACGCTTCTCCCAATCCCACAAGACATCAGCCGAGCAATTTGACGTGGTCAGCCGACTGCTTGCTGGTCGCAAACGAACCTGCTGATGACAGGGCTGCTGCCGACCTCTGGCAACGGATTGCCGTGACATCCCTGACCCACATTGTGGTGGTCGTCCTGCAGGAGCCTGCCATACAACCTGGCGCTGATAGGCGGTCAAAGTACTTCTATCAACGAAAAGGGGCCGAGGACTGTCTCTTTTTCCCTCCAGGCACGATCCCATTTGGCAATGCTACGGGCTGGGCAAGCCAGGGGATGCCTCACAATGGCAGATTGAGCCATGAGTGGCAGGGCAGTCGGACGGCGGCCGTCCGGCCACCGGCGGAAGCGTTGCCTGGCTACCTGAGACGGCACAAGGAGATCTTCAACACGCAGAACGTGAGGGTCCTCGTCTTTGGCGATAGGGACGCCAGACGGGCAGCTGTCCGTCGAGTGACGCGCTGCCAGCTTGTGAACTTGACGTGGATCCTGGGTGGAGTTGGTGGGCCCGGCGTGGGCGATGAAGCACGATGGGGACCAACGTGGTATGGCGGCAGCGTGCCAGTCCAGCTTGACTGGCGGTTACAGTGCAGTACACCAGCAGGGCATGATAGTGGCCTCGATTTTGACATTGTTTGGCGAATGCTTCGGTGGCTGCCGGACCGCGACAACCGGCACCCGCACTCGACTCTGCTCAGCCTTCCTCGTGGTGGGCCGGGCAGTCAGGCCATTCGATCATCACTCGAACAGCTGCGTGCTCTTGGCTCCCGTAATAGCTCGGACTTGTGCGTGCTCGATGGCCTAGTGCCGACAGCCCTTGTTCGGCTCATGGATGCGCTCGGCTGCCCTTCCAGCGATCGGGTGCGCTCCCTCACAAGCCTGGTTGGCAACCAGCTGACCTGTGCCTTCAACATGGAGGAGCTGCATAAGCTCCATACAGTCTGCTTGTGGCAGCGCGTCGGCATCCCGTTCCTCGGCGTCGGGTGTGAGCTCACAGACACCATGGTACGCTGCCGCACGTGCACGTCCTGGTCTCGGTGCCTCTATGCCGTGGGAGGCCAACGAGCGGGCGCGGCAGTCCGGCAGTTCCTTCAGTGTTGCCCTGCGTTTGAGACGCTCCGTACGGCCATCACGGATAGCCACCTGCTTGGGCTGGGAAAACCGGTGCACTCGATCGAGTGTGCTGCCCGCCGCAAACTGGTTCGAGAGGTCGGGGACAACTTCGGCTGGTGTGTGTGCTTTGCGTGTGCGATCCCGGTCCTTGCTGCGCTCCACATGCGCCTGCATCGTCAGCCTCCGGCAGATCCTACTGCGGTTCCCACCAAGCTTGAAATCTCCACAGCAGTGGTGCATGAGCTTCGGGCCATTGGGGTGGAGGACACGGGCTACGTGCCAATTCTATTCCGGGTCCTGCCACACCGTCTGCATGTGCTCGCCAGGATGTGCAAGCCCATTCGCCACCGACTATTGGGCAGAACCTTCCTTGTCCCTCCTGATGCATGGGTCGATGGGTGCTTGGTAGAGGGCGGGGCTTGGAAGGTCGCCGCCGTTTGTGCCTCGAGCTCCCAACAGGGCTGTCTCTATGCATACCACAGCACTGATGTCCTTGACCAAGATAAGACAATACCGGAGCAGTGTCAGTGGTTCAGCCTCCGCGTT
>CALKUW010000033.1 GCA_937996585.1 uncultured Flavobacteriales bacterium | reverse complement strand
CCCATGTTGGTGTTGCGGTTGTTGGCGCCGTTCTCGCCCACCTGGTAGCCGAACAGTCGTGAAAAGGGCATGTGGTCGAGGTAGAGCATGTCACCTTCGAATTCACCGCGCCCGACGAGGTGGCTCAGAGTGTCCACCATTTCGTAGAAAGTCCAGTCCACGTAGGCTCCAAGTCCGAGGTCGTCCTTCGGCAGACGGCCCATGGCGGTCCAACCGTCGTAGTCCTGCTCCCCTTGGAGGAAGATCTCGACGTCGAAGCGCTGGTCGGGGTCGGTGTCGTTGACCATTTCTCCCGAGATCCGCGCAGTACCGTTCGCGAATTGCTCGAAGGAAAGGCCGCCACCCGTGGGATGGAAGTAGTCGCTGGCTCCGTGCCCCATGGCAGCAAAACCGCCGAGCCACAAGGCCCAGTCGATGCCGTCACCGTCAGCGGTCAACAGATCGTGGGTGGTCACCTCGGTCGCGTCGAGTTCCACGCTGGGCGTGTTCGTGATGGGCGATTCCGCACAGGCTGAGGCTGCGGGAATTTCAAATGCTGGAAACGCTTCCTCACATGTCACCGTGACATCTTCCGGAATGGTGGAAAAAGCAGGAAGACAGGTCGAGTCACAGGTGACCCGCAGGAATTGTTGGCTGTAAAGGGGAGCCGATGCCAGGAGAAGGCAGATCAGGAAAAAGCGTGCAGACATGACACGTGAATCTGTGGTACCGAAGAAACCACGTCCCTTTAGGGACGGGTGTGAGTTGCGAACGTAGGAAAAGTGCGACATATAACGTTTTCAGCTTGATTTCGGCTCAAGTGCTGAAAACAGACGACCGGGTGCAGAATCAAATATACGAACGCAAAGAATAAAACGACAAATATTTTTGAATCTATCGTGTAATTTTCCCGACTCGGCGATGTTGACGATAATTTCGTCGGTTTGAAAGGATTGATTTCAGGCTTGGATTTCTCCGAGCAGGTGGTGCAGCCCGATTCCCGCGGCCACACTGACATTGAGCGATCCGGTCGAACCGCGCATGGCGATGGTGGCATGCACATCACATTGGGCCCAACTGTCCATGGAAATGCCATGCTCCTCATCACCGAGGACGAGGCAGGCGGCATCCGATGCGGTACAGTGGGTCAGGGGCAGTTCCGCCTTTTCGCTCAGCCCAATCCGCTCCAGACCGCATTGGCCGAGGTAACGCAGTGCCTTGGAGATATCGGGCACCCGCGATACCGGTATTCGCAGCAGGGCGCCAGAGCTGGTCTTGACGGCGTCTTCGTTGACCGGGGCAGCATGGTGGTCCTGGAGGACCAGCCCCGTGGCGCCGAAGCACTCTGCGGAACGGGCGATGGCACCGAGGTTGCCGACATCGGTTACCCCGTCCAGCACGACGAGCAAGACCCGGTTGCCCGATTCGAATCCTTGTTGCACCAACTCTTCCAAAGGGGTGAATGTGATGGGAGAGGAGAAGGCGATGATGCCCTGGTGGTTCTTCTTCGTGATGCGGTCCAGCCGCTCTCGCGGCACCCGCTGTATGGGGATACGCCGGTCCCGAAGGACCTTGACCAGCATGCGGGTGCGGTCGTCCTTGGCGTCTCGTTGCAGCAGGACACGGGCGAGTTCCATGCCCGCATCGAGGGCTTCCTGGATGGGATGCCAGCCAATGATCCGGTCGTCCTGCCGGCGCGGTTTCCTGTTCATCTTCTTCTGATTTTGCCCCTTCGCCAACTGGAGATCATGGCCTCCCACGGACTCCGGAATCCTGGATACCGTTCAAGTTCGAACACGTTGAAGTCCTCGCCGCGTCCCCGCGCGGAGAACCTGAAGATGAGCGCATTGATGTCGCCCTCCTCTCCGTAGATCCACGTCTCACCATAACGGTCGCGCTGCGCCTGGTCGGGGTGGCCGAACACGATGTGCACCATGCCCCTGTCCGTGCACCAGCCCTCCCGCAGGCCACTGAAATGGACATTGGCCTCGAGTACACGGCCATAGTATTGACGGATGAGCTTGCGCGCCTCGTCCGGGCTGCCGACAAATTGGAGCCAGAAATTGTCGAGGGCCTTCTTGGGGTCGCGCGCCTCACGCATGCTCCGGTATTCGTCGCGCGTGGCAATGAAACGGGTGGCGCGGATCATTTCGTCCACATCCCTCATGGCCGGGAAATGGGGGCGCCGCGCGGGTAGAGTGACCATGCGTTGGCTGCCTTCCACCGACCATCGGTGGATGCCGGGATCCCCTTTCCAGAGCAGAACGGACCACCCCTTCCATTGGCCTTCGGGCAATACGGCGGTTCCCGCATCCACCGGCGTGGGCAACACACGCTCCACGGGCTCGGGAAACGTCAATTCCATGGGGCGTCGGTCCAGAAAAGGAGCGCTGGGGAAGGAGTCGACGGGAGGGAGCGCGGTACGGGACCAGAGACCATCAGCAAGGTCGGGAGGGACGAGCAGGGCCAACATGCCTCCGGACGGCAACTTCATGTCCCAGGCGGGGGCGCCCGTCTCGGCATCGAAAGCAAGGGTGCGCACAGGGGCATCCACGGAGCTGGCGTCCATGAGCATGGCACCCGTGACTTCCGATCCGCGGTGCACATCCCGGACCATGTGGGTGATGCGGTAGCGGCCCGCAGGCAGTGGGAACGCGAACCTGCCGGTCAGGTGGGTCTGCCCGGGTTCGGCATCGCCCTGCCAGCTGAAACGGTGGTGGGAGGGCAGGAAGGAGCCGGTGGTATCGCCATCGGGAAGTTCAAGGGCCTGGACGAGGATGTCGATTTCAAGGGCATACCGGAAGGGCAGATTGCGGTTTTCCCTGAGGTGCAATGGTTCGTGGGAAGGCAATTGGACATACACGGCGGCGGAATCCGCCCGGTACCGGTGCCACGCCAGCTCCGGGTGGTGGGAAAGCGCCTCCCATTGGTAGGGCCGTGCGGCATTGGACCCCAATGTCGCGTTGGACTTGCACCCCGTCCAAATGGTGCACAGCACGGCGAATGCGCCGAACAGGGCGAGGTTCCGGCGGGCGTGCCTTCCAACAGGACGGAGGGGGGACGGGGCATTCAATGCGGCGGCAAGTTGGCGATACAAAACGTAACCCTGACCGACAAAGCCGCGTATGGCATTCCGTGTCCTTCACGAACCCACATCAACCCATCATGAAGAACTTCAACACTTGGGCGTTTGCCCTTCTCGTCAGCATCGGCCTCAGCAGCTGTGCATTGTCCTACCCCTACTGCGACGCCTACAACGGCGTCTCACTTGAAACACCGGCCGAACAGGCTGCGGAAACCCCTGACTGCCAAGAGTGATTCCGCCCGGCACCGCCTTCTCAGACGAAGGTGATGTCGACATCCTGGCGCAGGTCGGGGTGGAGCGAGAGTGCGACAGGACAGGCCAAGGCCTCGCTCCGCAGCCATTCGCGATCCTCCGGACTGCCTCCTTCCAATCGGACGGTGAGCCCAACCGAGATGCGCGCAATGCGCCTCGGTTTCGGGCTCATCTTCTTTTCCACCTCGGCGTCCATCCCTGCGATTTCGATGCCCCGGGTGGCCGCCCTGAGGCCGATGATCGTCATCAGGCAACTGGCGAGGCCGGTGGCCACCAAATCCGTGGGGGAGAAGGCTTCGCCGCGTCCGCCATTGTCCGTGGGGGCATCCGTCAACAGTATTTGGCGGTTGCCCGTGTGAACCGCTTGCGTCCTCAGGGGTTCAGGATAGGTCAGGGTGTACTTCATCGTGCGCTAATTTCGTAGGAACATGCTCCGACCCCGCAACGGTTTCCCCTCCACCATGTCCACGGCACTGTGCTTGTGGGCTGTGCTGTGCATGACAGCGGGCGGCGTGTTGCATGCCCAGTCGTTCGATCCGGCTGCAGATGACGGTCCGAAGACCACCTTCACCCACCGCTATGAGGCAGGCCTCGTCCTTCACACCCGGGGCATGGGCGGCCTTCTGCAACGCGGCGCATATCGCGGTGTGGGCAAGGTCAGCACCTGGTCGCTGGAGGTGGCGAGTATGAAACACCCCAAGGAAGTGCGGAGCTTCAATCCTGTTTACGAGCAGGCCAAGGGTTATGTCTTCGGCAAGGTCAATTCGCTGTACATGGTGCGCATCGGCTGGGGCAAGCGCACGGTGGCCACACCGAAACTTCGCAATGGCGGCGTGGCGGTCGGTTGGAACTACAGTTTCGGTGCGAGCCTCGGGCTGACCAAGCCGGTCTACCTCGAAATCGGCTACCCCAACATTCCATACCGCTACCTCTTGACGGAGCGCTACGACCCTGATCTCCACGGGACGGACGATATCTATGGCCGAGCTGGAGCGCTGAACGGCATCCTCGAATTGACACCGCATCCCGGAGGATATGTCCGCGGGGCCATCGACTTTGAATACGGGGGCTCGAGGGAAGACCTGCGCACCCTCTCCGTAGGGGCCCAGATCGACGCCTTTCCGACCCGCATCGTCATCATGGCCGAGGAGTTCGACCAGAACGACCGGCTCTACCTGACCCTCTTCGCCCACTGGACCCTCGGTCGACAGAAATTCAAGACATGACGCAGGCGAACCCCACACCGGGTGCCGATGAACGGCCCCGCACCAAGAAGCCGCCCTGGCTCAAGGTCAAGCTCCCGACGGGTGAGGCCTACCGGAAGGTGCGCGGGCTGGTGAGCGAGCACAAACTCCACACCATCTGCGAGAGCGGAAATTGCCCGAACATGGGCGAATGCTGGGGCGAGGGCACGGCCACTTTCATGATCCTCGGCAACGTCTGCACCCGCTCGTGCGGATTCTGCAACGTCTCCACCGGTCGGCCCGAGGCGGTGGATCCTTTCGAGCCCGGCCGCGTGGCACAAAGCGTGAAGCTCATGGAGGTCAAGCACGCCGTGATCACTTCAGTGGACCGGGACGATCTGCCCGACGGCGGGGCCGAGATCTGGGCGCAGACCGTGCGGGCCATCCGCCAGCAGAGCCCGGGCACCACCATGGAAACCCTCATCCCGGACTTTGCCGGCAAATGGGAAAACCTCCAGAAGGTCATCAACGTGGCGCCCGAAGTGGTGTCGCACAACCTGGAGACCGTGCGGCGCCTCACCAAACAGGTGCGCATCCAGGCCAAGTACGACCGCAGCCTGGAAGTGTTGATGCGCCTTCGCAAGGCGGGCATCCGCACCAAGAGCGGGGTCATGCTCGGACTGGGCGAGACCGTCCAGGAGGTGAGGGAGACCATGGAGGACCTGCGTTCGGTCGATTGTCAGGTGCTGACCCTCGGTCAATACCTCCAGCCCACCCCCAAGCACCTTCCCGTGGCAGAGTTCGTGCACCCGGACATCTTCGGGATGTTGCGCGAGGAAGGCCTGGCCATGGGCTTCATGTTCGTGGAGAGCGGTCCCCTCGTCCGCTCCAGTTACCACGCCGAAAAGCACGTCATCTGAGCGTCTTCTGACGCGCTTCATGCCCTTTCGATGCCCGGAGGAGCCCGGTCGTCGAACCCATGCGGCCCAGCTGGTGTTCCTGCATTAAATTCCGCCTTCCTACGAAGGAACCCGAATCACGATGAAGAATACCGCCTTCCTCTCGGCCATTGCCTGCAGCCTGTGCGCACTGGCCTTCCTCCAGACCTCGACCACCGACCAGGCCGCCTACGCGCCCCGTCAGGCAGAAGTCACCCAACCTGCACAGGACGCCTCCGGAATGGAGGAGCTCATGCTGGCCCTGCGCGGCGACATCGAGACCGGTGAGATGAACCACGACGGCCTCCGCCGTCTCGGTGAGCGCACCCGGCAGATCGCCGCGGCGCAATCCGCGGACCGCAGCTCCACCTCCCACTACTGGAACGCCATGGGCCCCGACAATGTGGGCGGCCGGACCCGCTGCATCCTCGCCGTGAACGAGCTTCAGCTCATTACCGGAGGTGTCAGTGGTGGACTCTGGCGCTCATGGAACAAGGGTGACAACTGGGAGCGCATCACCAGTTTCCCGTCCGCCATGGTCGCTTCCATTGCGATGGCGGGGAATGGCGATATCTATGTCGGTACCGGCACGCAGTTCGATGGCGTCAGCGGTGTTGGTGGTTCCGGCTTCCGCGGCGATGGCATTTACCGTTCCTCCGACATGGGTGCCAGCTGGGCCCGGGTCGAGGGCACGGACCCCGGACTCTTTGATGGCGGCGACTGGAGCGCGACCGATGCACTGGTCGCTGACCCCAACGTGGCCAATCGCGTCTGGTATGGCGGCATCCAGGGCATCGGCTACATTGAGAACGGCGTGGTGAGCGAGAATGTCATCGACGGCGTTGCCGGTTCCGCTACGGTGCAGGACATTGAAATCGCCACGGACGGCAGCTACATGCTGTTCAGTGCGTCCAATGGACGGGTATACCGCTCCTCGGACTTCGCGACGGCGACGAGCGTATCGGGCAGCCCGAGCGACCCGGTCATCCAGAATGGTTTCGGACGCTGCCGTGTGGCGATCAGCCAGGACGACAGCAATTATGCCTACGCCCTGCTCGCCACTTCCGGCAGCCAGTTCGGTGGTGTCTACCACAGTGCGGACGGCGGTGTGACGTGGGAGCTGATCTGGCCTGACGGCGTGGAGGGCTACGACATCTGCCCGACCAACAACCAGGCCCGGTACGATCTCGCCATCGGTGTGCAGAAGGGCAACCCGGAGTTGGCCTTCGTGGGCGGACAGGCCCTGTGGAAGTGCGGTCCATCCTATCAGGCCGAGCAGGCCGCCAGCATGGGCGGCGGTGCGGCCAATCCGTTCTACGTCCACGCCGACGTGCATGAGATCATCTTCACCCCGGGCGGTACCATGTACATCGCCGGTGACGGCGGCATCTTCCGCAGCGAGGACAACGGCAACACCTACACCGCCTGCAACCGCGGTCTCCAATTGACCCAGTTCTACGGCATCGCCCACGGACCGACTTCCGAGGTCATGGGTGGATCCCAGGACAATGGTACCTCCCTCATTCCCGGAAACGGTGCCTTCTTCAACGACTTGGACGCTGCCGATGTGTTCGGCGGTGACGGTTTCGATTGCGCGATGTCCCAGGCCACAGGCCTGCAGGAGGGGGTGCCCTTCTTCGCGACCTCCCAGAATGGGGTCCTCGGCCGTGGGTTCTACGTACAGGGTGCGCCCTTCACGGACGCGGGCAGCTTCTGGGACGAGTGCCTCGTCGACCTGATCGCGGACGGCGCCCAGACCACCTTCTACACCTGCATGAACCTCTACGAGGACTTCAACGACGAGAACAGCGGCATGACGGTGCCGTTGGTAAATCCCTTCGATGAGACCATCGAGGATAGCACCTTCACCCTCGAGACGGCCAACCTGAACCGTCCGTTCGAATACACCTTGGAGGCGCCCTTGCGCTACTGGGATGTGCTCATCCGCCCGGAAATCGTTTCCGAGACCGGTCCGGTCGAGAACACAGAGTACCCCTGGTTGGATGACCAGGACCTTTCCATCATCTACGACTGCGACGATGTGGAGGTGATTGAGGATGGAGACACTTCCATCGTCACAGTGTGCGACACGACCTGGTACTACGCCGCCGACACCCTCTACGACGTGCACGAAATCCTAGAGGTCACCGATCCCTACACGACGATGACGGTGATGAGCTTCTCCGGGTCGAGCGGCCTCTGGATGACGCGGAACGGTTTGAATTTCAATGCGCAGCCCCGTTGGTTCCGCCTGGGCAACGCACCGAATGGCGGTGGCGCAAAGGGCATCGAGTTCGCGGCAGGTGACCACCCGGAGGCCGGCAACCACATCTTCGTGGCCGGTTGGGATGCCAAGCTCTACCGCTACAGCGGCCTGAATGACCTCTGGAAGCACGAAGGCTCCTGTGAGACGGTCGATGAGGTTTCCCGCACGGAGATCATGGCCACGGGTGCCGTGGTGACCGGTGTTGCAGTCGATGTCAACGATCCCAACCACGTGGTCGCCACGGTGGGCGGATACGGTGTCGTTTCGGGCGGCAAGGTGCAGGAGACGTTCAATGCATTGGACGACGATCCGAGCTGGAGCAACATCTGGTTCCAGAGCAACAACGACCTGAGCAAGATGCCCGTCTACGATGTGATCATCGACCAGGGCGACCCGACGGGCAACACCATCCTCGTGGGCACCGAGCACGGCGTCTGGCAGACCATCGACGGGGGCGACACCTGGACGGTGGAGAACCTTGGTATGGTGGCGAATGCAGACGACGTCGCCAGCCCGGTCTTCTCCATGGAACAGCAGTGGCACATGCCGACCGAGTGGTCGCAGGTGAGCAACAACGGGGCGATCTACGCGGGAACGCACGGACGCGGCATCTTCCGCAGCGACACCTACCTCGGAGCGGAGGAGCTGGAGTTTGCTGAGGCCGTCAACCAGCGCAACCTCCTGGTGTACCCGAACCCGGCCGAGGGCCAGGACGTGACGGTCAAGCTCGGTGAAGGTTGGAGCCAACCCATCATCCGCCTGTACGACATCAACGGACGCCCGGTCCGCACGGTATCGCCGCAGGCGACGGCCGGTGGTCAGGTGCGCATTGCGGTGGGTGACCTCGCACCGGGACTCTACATCGTTTCTGCCGAAGAAGGGCAGCACGTGGAGAGCACGCGGATCATCGTCCGCTGATCATTCGTCAACAGCTTTGGAAAGCCGCCGCATCCTCAGGGATTGCGGCGGTTTTTCATTGGTGCCCCTTCCTTTGGTCGGAGGTGGCTCAGCGCCAGTGTTGGAGGTGCATGCCCCTGTCATCGAGGGTCACGTAAGTGCGGTGGTGCAGCCAATCGCCGCAATTCAGATAGCGCGCATGGCGCTGCCCGTCCTTGGATGTCACCTCGAGGTCGAGGGGCAGGTGGCGGTGGCCGAAGATGAAGCCGTCATAGGCTTCATGGTCCAGTACTGAACGGCAGTAATGGTGCAGCCATTCGCCATCCGGCCCATCGTAGCGGGCTTCGGCTTCGGCACCGGAGGCCCTGCTGTCCCGACTCAGCCGTGCGCCAAGGGCGAAGGCCGCATTCGGGTGCAGCCGGGCGAAGGCCCATCGCGCCATCGGGTTGCGGAAGAGACGTTTGAGGGCCTTGTATTTGCGGTCGCCGGGGCCCAATCCGTCGCCGTGGCCCACGAGGTAGCGCCGCCCGCCAAAATTGATGTCGATGGGGTCGGCATGGACCTGTACCCCCAGCTCGTCGGCGAGGTAGCCCCGCGTCCACATGTCGTGGTTGCCGAGGTGCCAGTGCACCTCCAGTCCGGCGTCCGTCAACTCGCCGATGCGGCCCAGCAGGCGCACGGCCCCTTTCGGCACCACGTGCTTCCACTCGAACCAGAAATCGATGAGGTCGCCCACGAGGTGAAGGGCTTCACCTTGACTGCCCACGGCATCCAACCACTTCAGGAAATCGCGTTCACGGGCGCGTGAGGCGCCTGCATCGGGCGCACCGAGATGGAGGTCGGAAGCGAAATGGATGGCCACGGGATGGGCTCAGAGCAGCTGTTCGAGTTCGGCTTCCAACTGGCTGCCGCGCAGGTGCGTGGCGACCACCGTGCCGTCCTTGTCGATGAGGATGGCATGGGGAATGCTGCTGATGCCATAAAGGCCGGTCGCCACACTGTTCCACCCCTTCAGGTCGCTCACGTGGTTCGGCCATACGAGGCCGTCCTGGGCTATGGCCCGTTCCCACTTGCTGACGTCCTTGTCCAGCGACACGCTGAACACCTCGAAGCCCTTGTCCTTATATGCCTGCCAGGCGCGCACGACGTTGGGGTTCTCGCGGCGACAGGGGCCACACCAGCTCGCCCAGAAGTCCACGAGCACCACTTTTCCGCGCAGGTCGGACAGGGCGCGCTCCTTGCCCGTCGGGTCGTTGAGCGCCACATCCGGCATGGCCATGCCTGGCTTGATCATGTCGTTCCTGCGGTTGCTCGCCTGGCGCGGCTTGGGCTGGGTGGTCACGCGACGCGACAGGTTGCCGTATGCCTTGCTGTGGCCCATCAGGGTGCGGGTGCTGTCGATGACCTGCTGGGCGAGGACGCGGTTCGCCGAGAGGTCCATGTGTTCAAGGGCCATCAGACCGATGGGGTCGTTCTTGTGCTCCCGCACCGTTTGCTGTACGTATTTGTTGAGGCGGTCCTTGAGGGCATCGAAATCTTTCTTTCCGGCGATCTGCTCTTCTGTGGTTGCTCCTCCTGTCGCTTGCCGCTTGGCGACTGCAAGGGAGTCCTGGAGCGCCATCACCCCAGAGAGGAATTCGGTGAATCCCGATGTCCACGTATCGCCTGTGACCGACAGGTCCGTAATGAGCCCCGCCTGTTCCGGAATGGTGCCTTCCACCTGAAGGGAGGACAGTGAGTCTCCAATGACGAAGAAGTGGTAACCGCCTACATCCACCTTGTATACGTCGAGGGCGAGGTCCTGAAGGGCTTGGGCGGGAAGCGCAAAGTGCCCGGAAGCATCGGCGTTCACGGTGTGCACTTTCTCGAAGGCACGGTTGCCGAGGACGGACAGGCTGACTTCGAGGTCACCGGCGCCCTCGAGGTGCCCCGAAATGCCGGTTCCAGGGCCGCTGCAGCCTGAAATCATGATGAAGAGACCGAACAGGAGGAAACCCCAACCGGCATGCGGCCGGTGGTGCGGTGCATTGTGGACGTCCATGATTCAAATATCCGGTTCCGCGAGCGAAGCTTCAACCCGCTGCGAGATGGAAGTCAACAGTGCCGTAAGGGCATCCTCGTCCCACCATTTGACCTGCATCCCCATGACGAGGATGGGCAGCCCCGCCGCACCTTCGATGGAGCGGATGCGCTCGGCGTCCTTTTCCGTGGTAATGATCGCCTCGGCTTTCAAGGTGGGGTCGGACAGGGCCGCGCTCCATTCGGCGAAGTCGCCGGGCTTGAAGGCATGGTGGTCAGGGTAGGCGAAATGCCGCATGACCCGGCATTGGTGGGACAGGCTGGCCTCGAATTGCCCCGGTTGAGCGATGCCCGATACCGCGATGCACCGGAATGGCCAGGACGCGTAGCGTTTCGTGTGCATGTTCCGAAGGCCGTCGACCATGGTGCCTGTGTGGAGCAGCAATTGGTCGGGCCGCAGGTGCAGCCGGTGCCGCCAGAGCCGCAGGTCGCCCTTCGTGAGCAAGTCCGTGCAGCGCGTGAGGATGACCGCATCGGCGTCCTGCAGGCGCGAAGGAAGGTCGCGGAGTCGACCGCGCGGAAGGAAGTGGTCCCGGTCAATGGGCTGGGTAGTGTCGACCAGTACGATCGCATAGGTGGGGTCCAGCCGGCGGTGCTGGAAACCATCGTCGAGCAGCACGGCATCGGCCACTTCGGCCTCCTTGAGGGCGGCGATTCCCGAGAGCCGGTCCTCGCATACGGCCACGGCATGCTTTGGGAACCGGCGTGCCAGTTCGAGCGGCTCGTCACCGAATTGTTCGGCGGTGCCGTCCCTGTGCACCCGGAGGAAGCCCTTGGTCCGCCGGCCGTATCCTCTTGAAAGGATGGCCCAGCGCCGGTCGGGGTTGGCCCCCTCCAATGCTTGGAGCAGGGCTTTGACATGCGGCGTCTTTCCTGTGCCTCCGACCGTGATGTTGCCCAACACTACGCTGGGCAGGGCGCCTGGCTTCGATCGGGCCAGACCGTAATCGTAGGTCCGGTGCCGCATCCCCACCGCCCAACGGAACAGTCCGGCCACCGGCGCCCACCACCAGTGGTCGCGGCGCACCGTGGCGGCCGGTCCGGTCGGGGTGGAGGAGTTTTGTCGGGCAAGCGCTGCCATGGCCAGCGAAAATGCCACTTTTGCATTGGATTGGCCGTCCACCTTGGCCGAAATTCGAATCCATGCCACGCATTCAGCAGATCATCGATCACCTCGAGCAGCTCGCCCCTCCCGCATTGCAGGAGGACTATGACAACAGTGGCCTGCTCGTCGGCGAACCCGGCACCGAGGTGGACAAGGTGCTCGTCTCCTTGGACGTGACCGAGCAAGTCGTGGCCGAGGCCGTCGCCATGGGAGCGGGGCTCATCGTGTCACACCACCCCATCCTGTTCCGTCCGCTCAAGCAGATCACCGGCCGAAACCAGGTTGAGCGCACTGTGATGGCGGCACTCCGGGCGGGCATCGGGCTTTACGCCATCCACACCAACCTCGACAACGTGGCCCACGGGGTCAATGCCATGATGTGCCGCAAGCTCGGCCTGGAGGGCATGCGGGTGCTGCGGCCGGCTGGCGGGACGCTCGCCAAGGTGGTCACCTTCGTCCCCCACGCGCAGGCGGAATCCGTCAGGCAAGCCATGTTCGCCACGGGGGGCGGGCACATCGGAGCGTACGACGAATGCAGCTTCAACCAGGAGGGCGAAGGCACCTTCCGGGCCGGTGAAGGTGCGGACCCGCATGTCGGTGACATCGGCGTGCAGCACAGGGAGCCCGAGACGCGGGTCGAGATGGTGGTGGAGCGCTGGAACGTGCGCCGCGTCATTGCAGCCATGAAGGCCGCCCACCCTTACGAGGAGGTGGCCCATGATGTGGTCATGCTCGACAATGCACACCCTACGGCGGGCAGCGGGGGAATCGGGGAGTTTGCCGAGCCGTTGTCCTGGGCCGATTTCGTGGCGCGGGTGAAGGCGGCATTCGATGCGCCCATCGTCCGGCACACCGCACCGCCGAAAGGTGCGATCCAGCGCGTCGCCCTCTGCGGTGGTACGGGCAGTTTCCTGCTGCCAGACGCCTTGCGGGCCGGGGCGGACGTGTTCCTTTCCTCCGATTTCAAGTACCACGAATTCTTCGGAACTGAGGGCCGCATCACCATTGCGGACATCGGTCACGCCGAGGCGGAAGGGGGCATATCGCAATGGCTTGTGGATCAATTGACTGACCTCAAGGCAGGATTCCCTAATTTCGCAGTCCTTTTGTCGGAAGTCCGAACCAACCCCATTCACGTATCCTGATGGCCAAGAAGACCAAAGCCACGAGCGCAGAGGAAAAGCTCAGGGCCCTTTACGACCTCCAATTGATTGACAGCCGCATCGACCGCCTTCGCGTGGTGCGCGGTGAATTGCCCCTTGAGGTCGAGGACCTGGAGGACGAATTGGCTGGACTGGAGTCCCGTCTGGAGCGCCTCAATACCGATGCCGACAGCATCAAGTCCAAAATCCAGGAGCGCAAGGAGTCCATCATCGATTCCGGTGCCATGATCAAGCGGTTCGAGGAGCAGCAGAACAGTGTGCGCAACAACCGCGAGTTCGAGTCCCTCAATAAGGAGATCGAGTACCAGTCCCTGGAGATCCAACTCTCCGAGAAGCGCATCCGCGAGGCGGAGGCCCAGCTCGAGCAGAAGTCCGAGATCATCACGGAGGTTCAGACCAAGCGTGACAACCGCGCAGAAGACCTCAAGACCAAGCAGGCCGAGCTGGATGAGATCATCGCCGAGACCCGCGCCGAGGAGGAGATCCTCAACAGCATGAGCGGTGACATGGCCGAAAGCATCGACGACCGCCTGCTGAAGGCCTACCTCCGCATCCGCGGTGGCGCCAAGAACGGCATGGCCGTGGTGCCCATCGAGCGCGAGGCGAGTGCCGGCAGTTTCATCAAGATTCCGCCCCAGCGCATCCTCGACGTCGGTGCCCGCAAGCGCATCATCGTGGACGAGCACAGCGGCCGCATCCTCGTGGATGAGGAACTGGCCCGCGAGGAAGCCGAAAAGATGGAGAAGGCGGTGCAGAAGCAGCTCTCCAAGGCCAAGGCCTGAAGCGCTTACCCTTGAATTACGCGGTCATCAGTACCGCGCCCCGATGGTCAGCATGAGCAGGCCCAACCCCGCGCGTCCCGTCGCGACCTCGGGTCCGAGGCCATAGAGCCGGCGGGCGTCGTCGGTTGAAGCATGCCGATAGGTGGCACCGGCATACCAGCTGTCGTCCCGGTATTCGCCGCCGATGGCCCAGTGCAGTGCGCCCTGGCTGTTCTCCAGCAGGCTGCCGTCCACGACCCCTAAGGCATCCTCCAGGGGGTCCGCAGTAGCCGAACGCCAGCCACCACCGAGGCGGAACCGCCAGTCCTCATCGATGCGGAATTCCATACCGCCACGGAAGAGCTGTTCGACCCGGAAGGTCGTGTCGATGCGGCGCTGGATCGCATCCACATCGTCATCAAAGAAGTCGTTGGAGGTGAATTCCGCCGAAGCAAAGTCGGAGCGGCCGTAGTCGAGGCTCAGCACGGCGGCCTTGCCCAGCGTCCAGCTCAGGCCCAGCTGGTGGCGCCGCGGGGTGCGCACCTTGTAGCGGACATAGCTGCTCGGGCTGGCCGCCTCGAATCCGCCGTCCCCGGAGAAATTGGCGGTGGCGTCGACCTGATAGAAGTCGTCCACCGTCAGCACCGTGCCGCTTCGGTAGCTCCAGCCAAGGCGCACCGGACTGTTGTTGGGCTGAAGGATCGCACCGAACGACCAATAGCCGCCAGACCCCGAGATCTCGAGCCGGTCATTGAGCGTCAGGTCCTGCAAGGTGGACGGGCCGAGCACCTTGGTCTCCTGGTAGACATCGACCTGCTCCATTTCTGCGGAGACGATGCCCACGGACAAGCCGAGGTGGAGTTGCTCCCGATAGCAGGTTCCGAAAGCAATGGTGGTCTCGCCCATGCGCCCTGTGCGGTCCCTCCGCAATTCCTGCCGCACCTGGTCGGTCGTGTAGGCCGGGGCGTACAGGTCCGTGGCACCGGGCACCGTATCGATCATGTAGGTGTACCAGGCGAGCTCGGCATCAAAGGGGTGGTAATACCACAAGCTGTCGAAACCCGTGCCCTGCGCCTGCTGGGCGAACTGCTGGGTGATGCTGTTGCCATCCGACTCGCCCGTCCAGACGGCGCGCTGGTGGAAGTCCTGCAGCGGGGTGTACCCGACGGCGAAGGTGCCGCGCTTCCAATCCGAGTGGGCCATGGGCATGGTCAGGGCCACGCCGAGCTGGCCCGCGATGAGGTGGGGCTCGGCCGAGACCTGGCTGTTGCCGAGGTATTTCGTGCTGGCGCCCCCGGCCCCCACACCGAGGGTGAAGGCAATGTCACTCGAGCGGTATAGGCCGAGGCCGGCCGGGTTGGACCAGATGGCGCCAAGGTCGGCCCCGAGTCCCGTCATGGCACCGCCCATTCCCATGGAGCGGGCTGTACCCAGCGGATCCTGGCGGCTGTACCGCATCACGTCGGTGAGGCCCTGCCCCGTTGCCCAATGGGTGCACGCGAGCAGGAGGACCATCCATCCCCTTCGAATCATCTTCATGGCGATCATGGATTGGTTCAGCCTCCCCGGCCGCTGCGGCCGGAGGTGGAGCGGCCGCCACCCGAACCACCTGAAGAGGGGCGGGGGCTGGGGCTGCTGATGTTCTGCCGCGGCGCGGGCTGTGACCAATTGTTGCCACCTCCCCGGTTGGACGGAGAGGTATTGTTTTCGCGCGGGGCCGGTGCCGTCCAGCGGTTGCGGTTGCCCTCCGAACGGTTGTTGCGGTTACTCCGGTCGATGGCATCACGCTGGGGCTCACTGCGCTCGGGCTGGTAAGCCGGCAGGCTGCGTCCGGAATCGTTGCGGCGCCCTTCGGTGTAAGTGCGGGTCGTGTTCCGTTGCTGCTGGGGCTCAGCTTGGTCGCTGTCTCCAGCCCCGTCCATGCCGCCCGTTCCACCGGCCTGACCACCGCCGGTGTAGACGTTGTTACCGGTGAACTGGCCGAGGCTCGGACGTGGGCGCGGAGGCGTGATGGTGCTGATGCCGCCTTCACCCGTGCCGGTGCCGCAGAAGCCGCCGACCCCGTATGGATTGCCGTAACCGCCCCAACCACCGTAGTAGGGGTTGAAGCCATATCCGTAGCCGGGTGCGCCCCAGTATCCACCGCCCCAGGGGTCGTAGCCCCAACCATTGCCCCAGCCGTTGCCCCAACCGAAGCCGGGGTTGCCGAAGCCGCCGATGGGGTTGCCCCAGGCGTCATAGCCGTTCATGAAGGCCATGTTGTTGTAGCCGTAGGTGTTGCCGAAGCCCATGCCGTAGGCACTTCCCCAGCCGCCGGTACCCATCCCGCCGAAGCCATAGGGGTTGCCATAACCGTAAGGATTGCCGAATCCCGAGTTGAATCCGCTGGACCATCCAGGGGTGTAGCGGTTCCAGAGGCGGCTCTGCGTGCTCCTCTGATCGCCCAGCTGCGCGGCATAGGGGTCATCGTAGCTGCGGTCGCCGTATTCGCCGTATTGGTCGGCCCATTGCTCAGCCCGGGCCTCGTCGATGGCGGCATCACCGAGGTGCGGCTCACCCCCGGCGAGGTAGAACTCGTCCGATTCCAGGTAGCGGTTGCCCATGAGGTCAAGCCCTGTGGAACAGGACGCCAACCACAGGGGAAGGGCGGAGAGGAGGAGGAGGTGATGTGCTTTCATCGGTATGGGCAAAATAAGGTGAATGAACGGAGTTGCAATATGTTGGGGGCACGGGCAGACCACCTTTGGTGGCGTATTTTCGCGCCTCGACGGACTGAAAAGAGCAAACACCGTACCAAAACCCACACCATGGCGAAGCTGACCCCCCGCGACCAGGATTATTCCAAGTGGTACAACGAAATCGTGGTCGAAGCCGACCTCGCACAGCACAGCGACGTCAAGGGCTGCATGGTCATCAAGCCTTACGGCTTCGCCATTTGGGAACGCATGAAGGACGTGCTCGACGGCATGTTCAAGGACACCGGCCACGTCAACGCCTACTTCCCGCTGTTCATCCCGAAGAGCTACCTCAGCAAGGAGGCTGCGCACGTGGAGGGCTTCGCGAAGGAGTGCGCGGTGGTGACCCACTACCGCCTCAAGAACGACCCGGAGGGCGGCGGCGTGATCGTGGACCCGGAGGCCAAGCTCGAGGAGGAGCTCATCGTCCGCCCGACGTCGGAGACCATCATCTGGAAGACCTACAAGAACTGGATCCAGAGTTACCGGGACCTGCCGCTGCTGATCAACCAATGGGCCAATGTGGTGCGGTGGGAAATGCGCACGCGCCTGTTCCTGCGAACCACCGAGTTCCTCTGGCAGGAAGGCCACACAGCCCACGCCACCAAAGACGAGGCCATCGCGGAGGCCGAGAAGATGCTGCACGTCTACGCGGACTTCGCGGAGGGCTGGATGGCCATGCCGGTGGTCCGCGGTGTCAAAAGCGAGAGTGAACGGTTCGCCGGGGCGGACGACACCTTCTGCATCGAGGCCATGATGCAGGACGGCAAGGCCCTGCAGGCCGGCACGAGCCACTTCCTCGGACAGAACTTCGCCAAGGCATTCGATGTCACTTTCGCCACGAAGGAGGGCACGCAGGAGCATGTCTGGGCTTCGAGCTGGGGCGTCTCGACCCGCCTCATGGGCGCACTCATCATGACGCACTCCGACGACAAGGGCCTGGTCCTGCCGCCGAAGTTGGCCCCCATCGAGGCGGTCATCGTCCCCATCCAGAAGGGGGGCGAACCCAGCGAGGCCGTCAATGGCGCCTGCACCAAGCTCCACGACGACCTGAAGGCCGCCGGTCTGCGCGTCAAGCTCGACGATGACGACACCAAGCGCTCCGGCTGGAAGTTCGCCGAGTACGAGCTCAAGGGCGTGCCCGTTCGCCTCGCCATCGGCCCCCGCGACGCCGAGAACGGCACCGTGGAGGTGGCCCGCCGCGACACCGGCGAGAAGGCTTTCATTCCCGCAGGCGAGATCGTGGCACACGTCCAGGGCCTCCTGACCGAGATGCAGGACGCCCTGTTCAACGCCGCCAAGGACCGCATGACGACCAGCACCCGCGAGGTCAACACCTGGGAGGAATTCACCGCCGGCCTCGAGGAGGGCGGCTTCCTGAGCGCCCACTGGGACGGCACCGCCGAGACCGAGGAGCGCATCAAGCAGGAGACCAAGGCGACCATCCGCTGCCTCCCCCTCGACGGCGACTCCACGCCCGGCACCTGCATCCGCACCGGAAACCCCAGCACCCGCCGCGTCCTCTTCGCCCGCGCCTATTGACATGCATCCCATCGGCCGGAACTTTTGCCGGCCCCATCCGTTGAACCCACATGGACACGAACACGCCCATCGGACTTGACGCCCAGGCCACGGCCCAGTTGTCGGCCGGCCTCAACGACCTCCTCGCCGACCTCACGGTGTTCTACATGAACACGCGCGGCTTCCATTGGAACATCCGCGGCAAGGAATTCTTCGAGCTCCACGCCAAGTTCGAGGAGCTCTACACCGACCTCCAGCTCAAGATCGACGAGGTCGCCGAGCGCGTCCTCACCCTCGGTGGCTCTCCCGTCCACACCCACGAGGAATACCTCACCGTGAGCAAGGTCCCGGTAGTCAAGGACGTCACCGACGGCGTCGAGGCCCTCAAGCATTGCGTGGCCGCCTTCAGCGTCATCCTGCTCCGCGAGCGCACCCTGCTCCACCTGAGCGGCGAGGCCGGCGACGAGGGCACCAACGCCCTCATGAGCGACTACATCCGCGAGCAGGAAAAGCTGGTCTGGATGTACCGCGCCTACCTCGGCTGAACCTTCTAAGAAGGGCACTTGCCGGATTCATTCCGCACACTATCTTTGCGCACCCTTTTGGCCCGTTCGTCTAGGGGTTAGGACGCCAGGTTTTCATCCTGGTAGCAGGGGTTCGAATCCCCTACGGGCTACAAACGAAAAGGCACCCATCCGGGTGCCTTTTCGCGTTCTGGCT
>CALKUW010000032.1 GCA_937996585.1 uncultured Flavobacteriales bacterium | reverse complement strand
GTACGTCCGCAGGAAGGGCAGCTGATGTATTCCGTTTTGGAGATCCGCGTGCGGGTGGCCTGGAGGATGCCGAAAGCGGTGCGGTTGAGGAACTGCAGGCCACCTTCGATGCCCACGTCCCCCTCCATCCAGATGCCGTCCCCGAACCCGTCAAGCAACAGGCCTCCGAGGTGGGTGGCCGCCTTGAGTTGCAAGGGCTCTGCCGCCATGCCCTGCAGCTGGAGTCGGGGAATGACGGGCAGGGTGCAGCCACCGGCTGCCAACCGGAAGAAGGCGGCGCGCAACGCATGCAGGGCATTGGCGTGTTGCGTTCCGATTAAGAGGACCACGGGTTCGCCGTTGAGGCGGGACAAGTCCTCCGCGCGATCGGCGGTGATGTCATCGGCCTCCAGCTGCACGAGGTTGAACCTGGTGTCGGCTTCGCCGGCGGTGTGGGCGGCGCAGAAGCCGTCCCAGTCCCACAGGGGATGGTGCCGCTCCACGCGGCCTGCGTGGGCCTTCCATGCCTCCGCGTCCTGGATGGCGGCAAGCCAACCGGGAAGGGCGAACCCGCAGGTTCTGTCCCCGATGTGGATGAGGTCACATGCAGCGTCGTCGGCGACCCACTTGTCAAGGTCGGCCTGATAGCGGTGGCCGAGCCCGAAAAGGCCGGCTGCGGTCAACGGACGGTCCGTGAGGTCGTGGCAGACCACGGGCACCTGCTGGCCTCCAACCATGGCGACCGCATCCGAGAACCGGCGTTCATAGGCAAAACGGTCGAAAGAAGCGGGCACCGGCGTGGCGTCGGCCAGGGGGTCTTCGCCCTTTCGCCCGGCCTCGGCTTGCTCGGCGAGCAGGCGGGCCACCGGAATCTCGGCCTCCGGAGCCTCCGTCAGGGACACGCGAATGGTGTCACCGAGGCCCTCGGCCAGTAGCGTTCCGATGCCGACGGCGCTCTTGATGCGCCCATCCTCCCCTTCGCCGGCCTCGGTCACCCCGAGGTGGAGCGGGTAGGACATTCCTTCTCCGCGCATGCGGTCGGCGAGCATGCGGTAGGCCTGCACCATGACCTGCGGGTTGCTGGCCTTCATGGACAGCACGATGTCATGGTAGTCCTCGTCCCGGCAGATGTGCAGGAATTCCATGGCGCTTTCGACCATGCCGAGCGGCGTATCCCCGTAGTGGCTGAGGATGCGGTCGGAAAGCGAGCCGTGGTTGGTGCCGATGCGCATGGCCCGTCCGAGCGCCTTGCATTTGCGGACAAGCGGGGTGAACCGCTCCCGGATGCGCTCCAATTCAGCAGCGTAGGTCTCCGGTGTGTAGGTGTGCGTCTCGAATTTCTTCTTGTCGGCGTAATTGCCGGGGTTGACCCTGATCTTCTCGACGTGGTCAGCGGCGATTTCGGCGGCGTTGGGGGTGAAGTGGATGTCCGCAACCAGCGGCACCCCGCCGTGTCCTGCGGCATCGAGTCGCGCCCGGATCTCACCCAAGGCTTCGGCTTCGCGCTTGCTGGGTGCCGTGATGCGGACGATCTGGCACCCGGCCTCGATCATGCGGAGGGATTCAGCAACGGTCGCTTCGACGTCGAGCGTATCCGCCGTGGTCATCGACTGCAGAACGAGGGGGGCATCTCCGCCCACGGTCACGCCGCCGATGCGCACGGGCCGAGTGGCCTGTCTGGCGGTGGGATGGGATTCGGTCGGGAGCGTCATGTGGGCCTTCAATCGGGGAATGGGCGGCGGTTTCCGGGGCACCGGGCGCGCCACTTGCTTTCCCATTGGAAAGGTAACACGGTGCGGCCGAGGGGGTTCAGCTTCGTTGGCAGTTTTTGTGGTGCGAAGACGGTGAACCTCGTCGACCCGCGGCGGTTCCCTCATTAGCTTGGTACAACCCTCCCGATGCTCGGTTTCCAGTTTCACGCCACCCGTCCCGACCAGGACCGCCGCAGCCCCTTCGAGCGGCTGCTCGAGCTGTTCACCGAAGTGGTGACCCACACGAGCGGTGATGTGGATGAAGCGATGGATTGGATGCGCGCCCTGGACCAGCAGCATGGATTGACCGACGAGGACTACACGCTGGACGACTTCTTCGAGGAGCTCAAAGCCAAGGGCTACCTCAGGGAAGCCACAGGGCCGGGCGGTGGTGGGGTACAGCTCGGTTCCCGAGGCGAGCAGCACATGCGCCGCCGTGCCCTCGACCAAATCTTCGGCAACCTCCGCAAGGGCACCCAGGGAAAGCACCGTTCGCGCGAGCGCGGGCAGGGCGATGAACCGACGGCGGACCGCAGGCCCTACCGTTTCGGCGACAAGCTGGACCAGGTCGATTTCGGGGCCTCCCTGCGCAACGCCCAGATTCACCATGGTCCCGGCGCCCAGAGCGGTCGGGGCGGCTTCCGCATGACCGAGGACGACCTCGTTGTGGAGGACCGCGAGCACCGGACCACCACGTCGACCGTGCTCATGATCGACATCAGCCACAGCATGATCCTGTACGGTGAGGACCGGATCACGCCGGCCAAGAAGGTCGCCATGGCCCTGGCCGAGTTGGTCATGGTCAAGTACCCCAAGGACACATTGGACATCGTGGTCTTCGGCGACGATGCATGGGAGGTGTCCATCGCCGACCTGCCCTATCTGCAGGTTGGGCCCTTCCACACCAACACCGTCGCGGGGCTCGAACGGGCCATGGACATCCTGCGCCGCCGAAAGACCCCCAACCGCCAGATCTTCATGATCACCGACGGCAAGCCGAGCTGCCTCAAGGAGCCGGATGGCTACTACAAGAACAGCTGGGGGCTGGACCCCTACATCACCGGCAAATGCCACAACCTCGCACGCCAGTGCCGCAAGCTGGGCATTCCCATCACCACCTTCATGATCGCCACGGATCCGGCGCTCCAGCAGTTCGTCTCCGATTTCACGGAGGCCAACAACGGCCGGGCCTTCTTCACCGGTCTGAAGGGGCTGGGCGACACCATTTTCACCGATTTCGAGCGCAACCGTCGCGGCCGCGCGCGTTAATTCCATGAGCATGACTTCCACACGACCTTCCATCGACACCCTCGGTGCCCTGCGGACATCGGGGTACACCCCGCGCTGCGTCAGCGACGAGTTGCGTTCCAACCTGATCGCCACGCTCGAGCACGACCGCCCCCTGTTCGAGGGCATCATTGGGTACGATGACACGGTCATTCCCGAGGTGCAGCGTGCCATCCTCGCCGGCCACAGCATGAACCTGCTGGGCCTTAGGGGACAGGCCAAGACGCGCATTGCCCGGGGCATGACCGCCTTGCTCGACGAATGGGTGCCCGTCTTGTCCGGCGCCCCCTTGCCCGAGGATCCCATGGCACCCATCACACCGCAAGGGAAGGGCATCGTGGCGGAGGCGGGGGATGCGGCGCCCATCGACTGGATGCACCGCAGCGACCGCTACGTTGAGAAGCTCGCCACGCCAGACGTCAGCGTGGCCGACCTCATCGGGGACATCGACCCCATCAAGGCCGCAAACGAGGGCCTCGACTACAGCGATCCGCGCGCCCTGCATTTCGGACTCATCCCGCGCAGCCACCGCTGCATCTTCGCCATCAATGAGCTGCCCGACCTGCAGCCGCGCATTCAGGTGGCGCTGTTCAACATCCTGCAGGAAGGCGACATCCAGATCCGCGGTTTCCAGATGCGGCTGGCCCTTGACATCCAGTTCGTCTTTACCGCCAATCCGGAAGACTACACCAACCGCGGCGCCATCATCACGCCGCTGAAGGACCGCATCCAGAGCCAGATTCTGACCCACTATCCCTCCTCGATGGAGGATTCCATGGCGATAACGGACCAGGAGGCGGACCTCGCCACTGCCCAACGTGACAAGGTGACCGTGCCGACCTTGGTGCGCCGCGTACTGGAGCGCATCGCTTTCGAAGCGCGTGAAAGTGAGCACATCGATGAGCGGAGCGGGGTGTCCGCCCGCCTGACCATCAGTGCCTTGGAGCACTTGGTGGCAGCAGGGGAATTGCGCACGCTGCGGAATGGAACCACCCGGACCCAATCGCGCCTGACCGACTTGCTCGCCGTGGTGCCCGCCGTGAACGGCAAGGTGGAG
>CALKUW010000031.1 GCA_937996585.1 uncultured Flavobacteriales bacterium | reverse complement strand
CCGATTCTGGACCGCCACCGACGCTTGCGGCAACACGGCCTTCTGCACACAGAACATCACGGTGCCCGATGCCACGCCCCCGGCGGTGTCCATCGTCTGCCCGCCCGATACCACCATCGAATTCACGGGCGACTGCGATCTCGAGGGCCCTTTCGACCTGTTCGGCGAACCCGAGGTGACCGCGACCGACGCAGGGGACCTTGTGTCGACGGTGACCTTCACTTCCGAGGATGTGGCCGATGCATCCTGCCCGGGCATCATCACTGTGACGCGGACTTGGACCGCCATGGCCACCGACGCCTGCGGCAATGCGGCCACCGCCTCGTGCGAGCAGACCATCACCTACATGGACGCCGAGCCCCCGGTGTTTGCCAACCTCTGCGGCCTCACCGAGGGCCAACAGTTCGAAGTGTGCTGCGCCCCGGAAGGCACCATTGACATACCCGCTCCTTGCCTCGTCACGGCCACGGACAACTGCAGCGTAAGCATCAACTTCAGCGAGGCTTACAGCAGCCACGCACCCGAGCCCGGTGCCCAGCAGGCCTGCGCGGCCAATGAGCCCATCGCCTTCGAGGACGGGTTGACCTGCGAAGGCGACACGACCCACGTCCTGCGGCTGTTCTGCTTCCCGGGCACCGACGAGCAGGTGGCCTTTTTCACGGCGGCAGGCAGTGGCAACATCCAGTACTTCGACGATGCAACCTGGAGCCTCACGTGGCGCGTGGCCGCATTGGACGACGACCAGGCCGGCTTCGACATCAGCGCCACCTTTACGGATGGCCTGGACTGGGCCGGTTGGAACAGCCGGGGCATCCCGTCGGATTTCAAGGGGGAATGCGCCGACCTCGCCCAGGCCCAGACCTGGATGTTTTTCCTGCTCTCGGAGGGCACCCTCACCGGTTGGGGGCGCTATGAGGGGTCGACCTTCAGCCTCGCCCACCAGCCCGAAAGCACGTTCTACGGAACGCAGGTCGGGGAGGGGGCCAACCAGCACAACGCCCAATACGGTTTCGGCAGCACCTTGACCTACTCCGGTCAATTCGTGGAGGACGGTGTCGAGGTGGCGTCCGACATCCATTGCTGCGGTGACCTGCACGGGGAAATCGAATGCTGCCTGCCCTTCAGCATCACACGGACGTACACCGCGACGGATTGTGCAGGCAATACCGCTGAATTCAGCTACCAGATCACGTCTTCCGGGGACCCCTGTCCCGAAGCGGAAGGGGCCACGGCCGACAGGGTGACCGAGCTGCCGGAGGGCCGCAGCGGTGCCATCATCCTCACGGGCATGGCGCCCAACCCGGCCGAAGGCGACGTGAACCTGCGCTTTGCCGTGGAGGAGCCCCTCGAGGTCGAGGCGGCCATCCTCAACCTCTCCGGCCAGGTCGTGCGCACCCTCGGTGCCCGCTCTGCCGAGCCCGGTGTGGAGGAGTCCCTGAACTTCAATGTGGGCGACCTCCCGGCCGGCCTTTACCAGCTGCGGTTGACCGCGCCGGACGAGCAGGCATCGCGGAGCCTCTTCGTGGTGCATTGAGCCCCGGCCTTTTTGGGTGAACTTCGCGCAGCCCGTTCCGGTTGAACCCCCGTTGGTACCCGGTACGTGACATCTGCGCAATGATCAAGACAGTTTTGAGGGGCCTCGCAGGCCTGGCCATCCTGGCCGTTGGAATCTTCGTGATGAATGCCCTGATCGGGCTCAAGGGCACGCCGCCCGTCAAGCCCCGTCCCGCCGTGGCGCGGACGGTCAAGGTGGCGGAGGCCCGGCCCGACACCCTGGTGCCGACCGTGGGCATCGAGGGGCGTGTGCAGGCATTGAATCGGATGACGGTCCTCTCCGAGGTCAGCGGTGCGCTGCCGGTCGGGGGCAAGGAGTTCCGAGAAGGGGTGCGTTACCGCGAAGGCGAGGTGATGCTCCGCGTGGACGATGCCGAGCTGCGCGCCAACCTCGTGGCCCAGCGCAGCCAGTGGCTGCAGCTGCTGGCAGGGTCGCTCGCCGACATCGCCGTCGATTTCCCGGACCGCGCCGACGCCTGGCAGGCCTATGTGCGCGCACTCGATGTGGACCGCACCCTCGCAGACTTGCCGGAGCCGGCCTCGGACCGTGAACGGCTTTACCTGACGGGACGCGGCATCGTTTCCGGCTACCACGCCATCCGTTCCGCCGAGGAGCGCCTCGACAAGTTCACCGTGCGCGCGCCCTTCACCGGCGTGGTCACCGGCACGGCGGTGGAGCCGGGTTCGCTGGTGCGGGCGGGCCAGCCGCTCGGCACCCTCGTCGGTACCGAGACCTTCGAGGTCAAGTCCGCCGTCCACGCCCGCCACCTCGACCGGTTGGCCGTGGGCAATGGTGTGACCCTGCGCGACGAAGCGGGCCGCACAGTGGCGACCGGACGCGTGGCGCGCATTTCCGGAACGGTCGACGTCGCCACCCAGTCGGCGAGCGTCTACAGCGAGGTGCAGGCTGCGGAAGGCATGACCCTGCGGGACGGACGCTACCTCAGCGGATCTGTTGGCCTCACACCAATTGAAGACGTGGTCGCCCTGGATGCCGCCCTGCTCGTCGGAGCCGACGCTTCGGAAGTCTATGCCGTCCGCGATGGCAAGCTCGAAGCCGCGGCGGTCGATGTGGTGCACCGCGATGCGGATCGGGTGCTCGTCCGGGGGCTGGCCCCGGGCACCCCGTTGCTGGCCGAGCCGGTCAGCGGTGCCCACGCCGGCATGCTCGTCGAGGTCGTCAACCGCTAAGCCGACGCCCCATGCGCAACCTCATTGAATTCTTCGTCAAGTACCACATCCTCGGCGACCTGCTCGTCTTCGCGCTGCTCTCCGCCGGATGGGTCGGCATGGGCGGCATGGAGAGCAATTTCTTTCCCGTCACCGAGTCCAAGACCATCCTCATCCAGGTGGTGTATCCCGGTGCCTCCCCGGCTGAGATCGAGGAGGGCATCGTGGCTAAGATCGAGGAGAACCTACAGGGCATCGCCGGACTCGACCAGGTGAAGTCCGTGTGCTCCGAGAACGCAGGGAGCATTACCGTCAACGTCCTGGACGAGGACGAGACCGACGAGATCCTGCAAGACGTCAAGAACGCCGTCGACCGCATCGCCTCCTTCCCGGTGGGGATGGAGCCGCCCATCGTCTTCAAACAGGAGGCCATCGGTGTGGCCATCACGTTTGCGCTCACAGGGGTGGACGACTTGCGCGCCCTCAAGACCGAGGCGCGCCGCATCGAACAGGACCTGCGGGCGTTGGACGGCATCAGCCAAGTCTCGCTCAGCGGCTTTCCTGGCGAGGAGATTGAGGTGGCCCTCAGGGCGGACCGGCTGTCCGAGCTCAACCTGACCATCGCCGAGGTGGGCAACGCCATCCGCGCCGCCAACATCGAGACGACCGGCGGTCGGCTGAAGACGGACCGCGAGGAGCTCATCCTGCGCGGCCGTTTCCGCGGCTACGATGCCGACGCGCTCGCCGGCATCGTCCTGCGCGCCAACGCCGAGGGCGGCTATGTCCGCCTGTCGGACGTGGCGGAGGTCCGGGACCGCTGGGCCGACAACGACCCTTCGCGCAATTGGTTCAACGGCCGACCCGCGGTGGTCGTCACCGTCAACAACCTCACCACCGAGAGCATCCTCGACGTCACGGCCCTGACCCGTGCCTACATCGAGGGCTACAACGCCCAGGCGGCGGAGGTTGGCACGGGCTTGCAGATCGACGTCATCCGCGACAGCTCCGTCGTCCTCAACCAGCGGATCGAGCTGCTCGTCAACAACGGCGTCGTCGGCTTCATCCTCGTCATCCTCCTGCTCGCGCTGTTCCTCAACATCCGCCTCGCCTTCTGGGTGGCCCTGGCCATCCCGGTGTCGTTCGCGGGCATGTTCATCTTCGCCGAGGCGGCGGGCGTCACCATCAACGTCATCAGCCTCTTCGGCATGATCCTCGTGATCGGCATCCTCGTGGACGACGGCATCGTCATCGCGGAGAACATCTACCGGCATTACGAGATGGGCAAGGACCGGCTCACCGCCACCATCGAGGGGACGATGGAGGTGCTGCCGGCGGTGTTTGCGGCCATCATCACGACCATGGTCGCCTTCGCGTCTTTCTTCTACATCGAGGGGCGGCTCGGCGACTTCTTCGGTGACATGGCAGCGGTCATCATGCTGACGCTGCTGTTCAGCCTCGTCGAGGGGGCGCTCATCCTGCCGGCCCACGTGGGGCACAGCAAGGCGCTGCGGCGCGACTTCAAACCCAACGCCGTCGAGCGGGGCATGCGCGGCGTCATGGGCTTCCTGCGCGACCGCCTGTACGCCCCGGTGCTGCGCTTCGCCCTGGACCAGCCGTGGATCGCCTTCAGCACCATCGTGGCCCTGTTCATGATCACCGTGCCGGGGCTCATCGGCAGCGGGCTGGTCAAGACCACGTTTTTCCCCTTCATCGAGGGGGACAACCTGACGGTCAACCTGTCCATGGTGAGCGGTACGCGCGAAGGCATCACGCAGGCCGAGCTCGACCGCATCGAGGACGTGGTGTGGGAGGTCAATGGGGAGCTGAGCGCCCAACGCGACGACAGCCTCGAGATGATCCTGGCCGTCGACAAGCGCATCGGCCCCAATGCCCACACAGGCACGATCAACGTGCAGCTGCTCGACGGGGAGCGGCGCAACATGCGCTCCATGGACATCAGCGCGATGATCCGGGAGCGGGTGGGTACCGTCTACGGCGCGGAAAACCTGAGTTATGCGGCCTTCTCGCCCTTCGGCCGACCCGTGTCGGTGTCCCTGCTCGGCAACGACCTCGACGACCTCGAGGCCGCCACGGCGGAACTGAAGTCGGCCATGCTGGACCGCGAGGACCTCAAGGACGTCACTGACAACAACCAGCAGGGCCTCAAGGAACTCGAGATCCGTCCCAAGCCGCGGGCCTTCCAGCTCGGCCTGACCCGCGCGGCTCTGTTGACCCAGGTCCGCCAGGGTTTCTTCGGCAGCGAGGTCCAGCGCCTGCAGCGCGGCCGCGATGAGGTGCGTGTGTGGGTGCGGCTCGACGAGCGCGACCGCCAGTCCGTCTCCGACCTGCAGCGCTTCCGCATCCGCACCCCGGCAGGCGGCCTCGTCCCCCTGGAAGAGCTCGCCGACGTCGCCCTCGTCAACGGCATCACGGCCATCAACCGCCTCTACGGCGCGCGCGAGGTCCAGGTCAGCGCCGACCTCGCCGGACCGGACGTGAGCGCCTCCGACGCCAACGCCGACATCCAGGCCAACGTCGTACCGGGCATCGTGGCGAAGTACCCGTCCATCCGCGCCAGCTACGAGGGCCAGAACCGCGAGCAGGCCAAGTCGCAGATGAGCATTCAGGCTATCATGCCGCTCATTTTCGCCCTGATGTTCTTCATCGTCATCCTGGCCTTCCGCTCCCCGTTGCAGGCCGCTGCGGTGTTCGCCCTCATCCCGTTCGGCATGGTGGGCATCAGCATCGGCCACTGGATGCTCGGCGCGCAGATCAGCCTCTTCAGCATCCTCGGCCTCATCGCACTCATCGGCATCCTGGTCAACGACGCGCTGGTCTTCGTGGCGGCCTTCAACAACAACATGAAGGCGGGCAGTGGCCTGCGCGACGCCATCTGGGACGCGGGCATGAGCCGCTTCCGGCCCATTCTCCTGACCTCGGTCACCACGGTGGCGGGCCTTACGCCGCTGATGCTCAACAAGAGCTTCCAGGCGCAATTCCTCATCCCGATGGCCATCTCGGTGGCCTTCGGTCTCCTGTTCGTCACGGTCATCATCCTCATCCTGCTGCCGGTCTTCCTGCTGTGGATCAATCCGCTGCACCGATCGTGGGTGTGGGTCAAGAAGGGCGACTGGCTGTCCCGCGAGGCGGCCGAGCCGGCCGTGCGGGAGGAGCAGGGCTTCGGCGACATGCCCGTCGCCTCCGTGGTGGGCATCCTCGT
>CALKUW010000030.1 GCA_937996585.1 uncultured Flavobacteriales bacterium | reverse complement strand
TCAGGGAGGTTTTCCCGAATTTTTCGTTGTTCGTCTTCGGTGGTGTGGCCTATGCGCCCTATGCGGACCGTTTCCGCGAGCTGATCGGTGCAGACGTGCCGCGGGTGGAGACCTACCCGGCGAGCGAGGGCTTCATCGCGTACCAGGATGGGGAACCCGGTGAGGGGCTGCTGGTCAATGCGAACGACGGTCTGTTCCTCGAGTTCATCCCCGCCGATGAATACGGCCGGCCCGATGCCCGCCGGTTGGGGCTCGGCGAGGTGGAGATGGGGGTCAATTACGCCGTGGTGGTCTCATCCAACGCGGGCCTTTGGGGCTACGACCTGGGCGACACGGTGCGCTTCGTGTCGCTCGCACCCGCGCGCGTTTTGGTGACCGGGCGCATCAAGCATTTCACGAGTGCCTTCGGGGAGCACGTCATCGCGGAGGAGGTCGAAGGCGCCATGGCGCATGCCGTGGCCGAGGTGGGCGGCCAGGTGGTCGAATTCCACGTGGCACCGCAGGTCAACCCGACAGAAGGGCTGCCCTACCACGAGTGGTTCGGAGAGTGCGCCGACGCTCCGGGGGATCCAAAGGCCTTGGCGGCGGCGCTTGACCGGGAATTGCAGGAGCGCAACCCCTATTACCGCGACCTGATCAAGGGTTCGGTATTGAGGCCGGCCGTGTTGACGGCGCTGCCGGAGGGCGCGTTCCGGGATGCCATGGCGCGCCGGGGCAAGCTCGGCGGACAGAACAAGGTGCCGCGCCTGGCCAACGACCGGGAGATGGCCGAACAATTGCTGGGACATGGGTGAATCAGGCAAGACCATCATTGTGGGCGTGGTCGGGGGCAGTGCCTCCGGCAAGGGCACGGTAGTGGACCGGCTGCGCGCCCACTATGGGGACCGCGCGGCGGTGCTGCGCATGGACGATTATTACCGGCCGATCGGGGAGGTGCCACGGGATGCCGAGGGCGAGCCCAACTTCGACGAGCCGGCCGCGCTCGATCTGGAGCGGCTGGCGCGGGACCTCGACCAGCTCAAGTCGGGTCGGGACCTGCACATTGACAGCTACACGTTCAACCAACCGGGCGTCCTGCCCGAGCCGCTGCACATCCCGGCGTTGCCGGTGGTGTTCCTCGACGGGCTGTTCATGCTCCACGATGAGGGGGTGCGGAGCCGCCTCGACCTGGCCATCCTCATCCATGCGACGCCGGAAACGCGGTTTGCCCGGCGGCTCGCCCGCGACCAGGCGGAGCGCAGCCTGACGCCCGACATCATCCGATACCAGTGGGAGCGTCATGTCAGGCCCGGGGATGTGCGGTTCCTCGAACCGGTGTCCCATCTTGCCGATGTGGTGGTGGACAACGACCGGGCCGGGGAGCCGGACCTGGGCCATGCCTTCGCCGCCATTGACGAACGCATCAAATCCTAGACCATGCCCGCGAAGTTCTTTACCCTCCCCACCTGCAAGACCTGCCAGCGCATCGAAGCCGACCTCGACCCTGCCGGATGCGGCGCGGAGATCCGCGACATCAAGTCCAGCGGGGTGACGGCGGAGGAGCTCGATGCCATGCACGCCCATGCGGGCAGTTACGAGGCGCTCTTCAGCCGCCGCGCCATGAAGTTCCGCTCCATGGGCCTGGCGGACCGCACGCTGACGGAGGCCGACTACCGGCAGCTGATCCTGGACGAGTACACCTTCCTCAAGCGCCCGGTCCTGTTGACCGACAGCAGCGTGCATGCCGGATCGGCAAAGGCTGCCGTGGAGGCTGCCCGCGCCGCCCTGAACGGCTGATCCCGCCACCATGCAACGCATCCTTGCCCACCTCGCGCTGCTCATCGTCGCGCTGATCTATGGGGGCAACTACCTCGTGGCCAAGGGGCTCATGCCGGACCTGGTCGGTCCCAGTGGCTTCATCGTCCTGCGTGTGACGGGGGCCCTGGCGCTTTTCTCCCTGCTGCTGCCCTTCAACCGGGAGAAGGTGGACCGGCAGGACATTCCGCGGCTCATTTTCTGTGGCCTCACCGGGGTGGGCATCAACATGCTCCTCTTCTTCAACGGGCTGAATGCCACGAGTCCGGTGAACGCCAGCCTGATCATGACGGTCAACCCCATCCTGGTGCTGATCGCCAGTGCGGTGGTGCTCGGGCAGCCCATCGTCAGGCGCCGTCTCGTCGGGGTCATCCTCGGGGGCATCGGGGCCGCGGCGATTCTGCTGTGGAGCGGTTCCGCCGACCGCGTGCACGCCAGCTGGCAGGGCGACCTGATGATCCTGATCAACGCCACGAGTTACGCGTTCTACCTCGTTGGGGTCAAGCCGCTGATGGCCAAGTACCGGCCGTTGACCGTGGTGACGTGGGTGTTCCTGTTCGGCTGGCTCTTCACGACGCCCATCGGCTGGAGCCAGGCGGCGTCGATCGATTGGTCCCTGTTCGGACCCTCTGAATGGGCGGGGGTGGCCTACGTGGTGCTGGCCACCACCTTCCTCGTCTACCTGCTCAACATCTTCGCGATGCGCCACCTGCAGCCGACGGTGGTGAGCGTCTACATCTACCTGCAGCCCCTGCTCGCGACGCTGTTCAGCGTGGGTCAGGCGCGGTGGGGAGGGACGGACTACATGGTCGATACCGGCTGGCCCTTGTGGGTCTTCGGGGCGCTCATCTTCATTGGGGTTTATCTCGTCGGGCGGCCGGTGCGTCGGCCGGAGGCGAACGCGACTTAAATTCCGGGCATGTCCATTGCCAAGCCCTTCAACCTCACCGCCTGGATCGAGGAACACCGCGACTTACTCAAGCCGCCGGTCGGCAACAAGAACCTCTATGTCGAGAGTGGCGACTACATCGTCATGATCGTGGCCGGTCCCAATGCCCGCAAGGATTACCACTACAACGAGACGGAGGAACTCTTCTACCAGCTCGAGGGCAACATCACCGTGCGCATCCAGGAGGATGGACAGGCGGTGGACATGAAGCTGGGCCCCGGGGACATGTACCTCCACCCCGCCAAGGTGCCGCACAGCCCGATGCGGGAGGCGGGATCGCTGGGCCTTGTGATTGAACGCAAGCGGGCCGGCAGCGGGATGCAGGACGGCCTGCTCTGGTATTGCGACGGTTGCAACGCCAAGTTGCACGAGACCTACTTCGAACTGCGCGACATCGAAAAGGACTTCCTTCCGCGTTTCCGAGAATTCTACGGAGATGAGGCCAAGCGGACCTGCGGGTCCTGTGGCGACATCCTCCCCACCGACCCGCGGTTCGTGGACGCCGGCTGAGGCGCAACCCCCCACCTTCTTCCCGCGTTTTTCCAGCGCTTCTCTTCGATTCCATGCGTTTCACTTCTCTTTTTCTCCTGCTTTGCACTGCCCTCTGCATGCAGGCCCAACCTCTGTTGGTCGACGGTGATGTCTGCCTTGACATCGAGGTCGTCGCCATCCACCAGGAAGGGGACCTTGCGGGCATGACGACCTATCGGGTCTATGCGACCCTGCCTGGCCCCGCGGACCTGGTGACGACGGTGTTCGGGGATGCCAACAACCCTACTTTCCTTTCTTCGACGACGTCCTTCTACCAGAGCGAACTCGGGGGGCAGTTCCCGTGTGCCAACAACCCCATCCTGTTCGACGCCTTTCCGGAACTGGAGTGGGACAGCTGGTTGACGATCGGGGTGGACGGCCCGCCCGAGCCGGAGTTGGGGCAAGACTGTCCGCAGGTGGTGATGAGTTCGGGTTCGCCATTCATGACGGAATTCGAGAACGGCAACAGCTTCGTCATCGACGACCTGATCGGCAGTGCCTGGTTCGTGGTGCCCAGTTTCACCAACGGCCTGCCGGATGAGGATGGCCGGGTGCTGCTGGGTCAATTGACCACCGATGGTGACCTCGATGGAACGCTGTACATGCAGGTCCTGCCCGGAGGGATTGGACTCCTCGCACAGATCGTGGGGGTTTCCTTTTATGGTCCCTGTGCGGAGTTGTCTGCCACGGATTGCCCCGATGCCATCTTCTCGGTGGAAGACGGTTGCGAATGGGGCTTCGAGGTGGGCAGTTTCCAGCCCGGTGAGTTCGCCACCTGGTCCTTTGGTGACGAGGTGGTCGAGGGGGGGCATTACGTGGAGACCACGTTTGCCGGAGACGGGGAATACCCGGTGTCGGTCACGTTCACTTCGGAGTACTGTCCTTCAGGTGTGACCCTCGATACCGTCATTGTCGTGGACGATTGCACGCCGCCCGATTGTGGGCTTGAGCTGCTCGTTGACAGCGTCCAGAATGACAGTGTCATCATCGTGACCCCGACCGGATTTCCGCTGGGTGTGGAGCTCGTCTATTCCTTGAATGGTGAGGTGTTCCAGGAGGGAGGCCTCGCCATGACCCTGCCCTATGGCATCGGAAACGGGCCCTGGCAGGTCTGCGTGCAATACGTGAGCGAGGACTGTCCTGACGGCGTCGTGTCGTGCGTCGGTTCTGAGGACTACGAATCGGGTTGTCCCGATGAGATCTGGGTCGGAGGTGCCGGGTGTGAGTTCATCTTCAGCATCTGCGACTACACGGAAGGGGAGCAGGTCTTCTGGGAATTCAGCGACAGCACCACTGCAGAAGGCCATTTCACCTGGCACACGTTCGAGGAGAATGGCTGGTATGAAGCCTGTGCGACCTATGTGAGTCCTTCCTGCCCGGACACGACCGTCCTGTGTACCTGGGTCGACGTTGGGGATTGTGCCTGCCTGGAAGAAGAGGATGCGGAACTGGCTTGGTTTCCAGACAGTGCGGGTTGTTCCGGGTCGTTCCTTTTGGAGATGATGCAGCCGGACAACTACAGCATCCTCTGGGAGTACGGGGATGGCACTTCTGAAACCGGATACTACCTGTGGTCGGATCACGAATACGTCGAATCCGGAATGTATGAGGCGTGTGCCACGGTGACGAGTCCGGCGTGTCCGGAAGGTTCCACGTGGTGCATCGACGTGGAAGTTGAGGGGTGTTCCGGTGCGGAATGCACGCTGGAAATCGTGGTGGACTGGACGGATCCTGAAGAGGGGTGGGCCGTGTTGATTGCCGACGGCGCTCCGGATGGTGCCCTGGTGGAATGGTACAACGAGGATGGTGACATCATCGCCGAAGGGGTGTTGGTCGACCTCGTCGATGTGGGGGGGCTGATTTGCGCCACCTACGAGACGCCGGATTGTCCGGATGGGGTGGAGGCCTGCGTCGAACTGGAGCCCTGGGAGCCCAGCGAATTTGATTGTGACCTTGAGATCGAAGCGGTGGAGGAAGCGGATGGCAGCTGGACGCTGATCGCCGTGACGGACTCCGAGGAGGACGTGGACTTCTTGTGGTGGCTGTCCGACGGGTCGGCGTTGAATGGGGACACGGTCAACCATGCCTTCGTGAATGGCGTGGAAATCGTGACGGCCTGTGTTTCGGCGACGTTCCCCGAGTGCGGTGAGATGCTGAGTGCCTGCAT
>CALKUW010000029.1 GCA_937996585.1 uncultured Flavobacteriales bacterium | reverse complement strand
ATGATGAGAAGAGCGATCAGGTAGAAGACGGCGATGACCTTGTGTCCGGCACTGTGGATGTACATGGCGCGAAAATCAGAAAACCTGCAACAGGATGGCCGCGATCGGGGCAGAAATAAAATGGGAATCGAACCGGTCGAGGATGCCACCGTGCCCCGGCAGGATGGACCCCGAGTCCTTGATGCCCGCCTTCCGTTTCAATGCGCTCTCAGCGAAATCACCCATCGGCCCGAAAACAGCCACGACTGCGCCCATCAGGCACCATTGTCCCACCGACAGTCCTCCCCATCCTTCTCCACCATGGACCCAAAATGCCACGGCCAATGTGAATGCCGCTCCACCGGCCCACCCCTCCCAGGTCTTGCCCGGAGAAATGGATGGAGCGATGCGACGCCGCCCCCATTTCCTGCCCACGAGGTAAGCCCCCGTGTCATTCACCCACAACAGGATGAACCACCCCAACGGCAGCAGTGGGTCGTAATCTCCATCCTGCCATCCCAGGACCGACAGCCCCCATGTCGGCAGTGCCACGAGGACCAATGAAAGCAGGAATCGAATCCACACGGCTTGGCTAGGCCAGGCCTGCCGTATGGCGGAATGAGCCTCGCCAAATCCCAGAATGGCCAATACCAGTACCAACCCTGTCCAGCTCCAGCGTCCACACCAGATGGCCGTCACGATACCGGCAACAAGGAAGAACCCCGTCAGGGCGCGGGTACGGAGTTCACTCACCCGACCCGGATTGATCTGACTTACCCGATTGAAGGCCCAACACCATCATGGCGCGTTCCACCTCTGATTCGGGAACGTGCAATCCGAGCTCTCCGAAGCCATAGCTGCTGTCACGCTGGTTCAGCACAACCACGGGAATGCCCTCGGCATCCAAAGCGTTTTTCAGCAATTCCATTCGGAAGGCCTGCCCGTCGGTATGGATGCACACCCAGCCCGTCATTCACGCGGCGCTTTCGTCCGGAGCCGCCTCATCCGAAGCTTTCGGTGCTCCATCTTCCTCTGTGTCCACTGCGCCGCCATCGGCATGCTCTGCAGGCAGGGCACCTTCAGCGGCAGTCTCGGATGGAGCCTCCGCATCGGGTTCGGCAGGCGCCTTGGCAGCAGACGTTTTCGTCTCCTTCTCACCCCAAGGGCGCTCTCCAAGCAACTCGACCAGGTCCTCCTTGAACAGCACCTCGCGGTCGAGCAGGCGCTCGGCCAAGGCGGTCAACTTGTCGCGGTGCGTCTCCAGGATCTCACGCGCCTTGGCGTACGCACGCTCAATGATGGCGCCGGCTTCCTCATCGATGACGCGGGCCGTCTCCTCACTGTAGGGCTTGGTGAACGTGGCCTCCGCCCTCGGGTCGTAGAAACTCCGATTGCCGATGCGCTTGTTCAATCCGTAAACGCTGACCATGGCGTAGGCCTGTTTGGTCACCTTCTCGAGGTCGCTCAATGCACCTGTCGAAATCTTGCCGAAGGTGATTTCCTCTGCGGCACGTCCACCCAGCGCGGCACACATCTCATCGAAGATCTGTTCGGTCGTGGTGATGTGGCGCTCCTCGGGGAGGTACCAGGCCGCGCCCAGCGATTGGCCTCTGGGCACAATGGTCACCTTGACCAGCGGCGAGGCGTGTTCAAGCATCCAGCTCACCGTCGCGTGCCCCGCCTCGTGAAAGGCGATGGTCCGCTTCTCCCCGTCGGTAATGAGCTTGTTCTTCTTTTCGAGTCCACCCACCACGCGGTCCACGGCGTCAAGGAAATCCTGCTTGCCCACCTTGCCAGCATCCCGACGGGCAGCGATCAATGCCGCCTCATTACAGATGTTGGCGATGTCAGCACCGCTGAATCCCGGCGTCTGCCGGGCGAGGAAATCCACGTCGATGGTGTCGTCCGTCTTGAGCGGACGGAGGTGCACATCGAAAATGGCTTCGCGCTCCTTGAGGTCGGGCATGTCCACGTAGATCTGCCGGTCAAAGCGGCCCGCGCGCATCAGGGCGCTGTCCAGGATGTCCGCTCGGTTGGTGGCTGCCAGGATGATGACACCACTGTTCGTTCCGAATCCATCCATCTCGGTAAGGAGCTGGTTGAGCGTGTTCTCCCGCTCGTCGTTCGAACCGATGCTGGCGTTCTTGCCCCTGGCCCGACCGACGGCGTCGATCTCGTCGATGAAGACGATGCACGGACTCTTGTCCTTGGCTTGCTTGAACAGGTCCCGCACGCGGCTGGCTCCGACGCCGACGAACATCTCGACGAAGTCCGATCCGCTCAAGGAGAAGAAGGGCACCTGGGCCTCGCCTGCGACGGCCTTGGCCAACAGGGTCTTGCCCGTACCCGGAGGCCCCACGAGTAGAGCACCCTTCGGAATCTTGGCACCGAGCTCGGTGTACTTGCCGGGGTTCTTCAGGAACTCGACAATCTCTCCCAGTTCCTCCTTCGCCCCTTCCAGACCGGCCACGTCCTTGAAGTTGACCTGGGTGGAGTTCTCCTTGTCGAAGAGCTGGGCGCGGGACTTACCGATGTTGAAAATCTGGCCACCGCCACCGCCACCGCCACCGAGGCGGCGCATGAGCACCATCCATACCCCCACCATCACGGCGAGGACAATGATGTAGAAGACGAGCTGCTGTCCCCATTCATTCGGACGCTCATAGGTGACCAGCACCTTGCCATCCGCACTGAGCTGATCCAGACGATCGATGTTCTTTTCGGAAGGGGGAATCTCCACCATCAGGTCGGCACCGCGCATGAAGCCCCCGCCGAGTGGCCCCTCCGGCCGGTCCTTCATGATGGAATCCCGCGCGGCATCGGTGTACCATGCTTCGGCCACCATGCCGTTATGGCTCAGCTTCCTGAATTCACCGGCTTCCGCCTTGCGCACAAGTTCCTGAAAACTGATGCTGCCCGCTCCACCGGCCGCACCACCCGAAAGGATCATGGCGATAAGCAAGGCACCAATGCCGGCATAGACCCAATAAAAATTGAAATTGGGCTTGCTGGGTTTGCGGGGGTCCGCATTGTTGGATTCCATGGACGGATGGAGGGTATCGAATGAAGGGGCAGACCGATGTTCGCCAACGGTCCTTACACGAAGCTACAAACCAACGGCCCGGTTGGTTTCCACGTCAAGATACCCACGACCCAATATTCCCCAAAGGCCTTCTGTAACCTCGGTTGCACTCACTAGGTGAAAACATGTTTTCTTTCCAGTGAAACCATGTGGATCTCCGTCAACATCCTGCCGCGGCACCGCCTGACCGAAGACGCCTACGAAGTCTCCGTGCAACCCCGGCTCGGAGGGATTCGGTTCGAGCACGGTCAGTTCGTCGTCCTGGAAATGGAATTGCCGTCCGGCATACGGAGAAGTGCCTTTTCCATCGTTCGTTCCGAAGGGCGCGGCGTCATCCTGGGCATCAAAAAGAAGGGTGAGGATGGCATTTCAGCCCACCTGAGTAGGCTTGAAAGCCCCGTAAAGGCCAGTATGGCCGGCCCGTTCGGACAGTTCGCGCTGAACCCCACCATGGACCGCCACGTCTTCATCGCAGGGGGCAGCGGCATCACACCCGTCAGGAGCATGGTCGATCTTCTGCTCGAACAGAAGGTGCGCACCACCCTCATCTACGCCAACCAATCACAGGAACAGGCGATGTACCTGTCCTCGTTCCGGGCATTGGCCGAAGAAGGGCACATCGAACTCATCGAAGTCTATGACCGGGACATTGCCGGCGCCGTGAACAAGGTCGACCTGTCCGATGCCGCCATCTACGTCTGTGGACCTCCCGGGCTCATGGACGCGGCCCTGTCCGAATTGGCGGACCAAGGAATACCCGATGACCGCATCCGCACCGAACGGTATGGATTGGCCATGGGTTCCACGAAGGAGACGCCCCTCGCATTCCGGTGGCGCAACAGCTGGGGGCGCACCCGCTCCATTCCCGCCAAGGCGGGACTCACCATGCTCGAAGGGGCCACACGTCGCGAGGTCCGGATTCCCCATGCCTGCGAGGTGGGGGTTTGCGGCACCTGCCGTGCCCAGGTCGTTTCAGGCGAAGTCCTGTGTGGACAGGAAGTTCGACGGGCCGGAGATGAAATCCTCACCTGCATCAGCCAGCCGCATGGAAGCAAGCCGCCCACGGTGGGTCCTGTCCGAGGTGGACGGGCGCAACTGGTCACGGTCTGCCTGCTCATCGCAGCGATTTTGATCGGGGCCTGGTCCTACCCCCCAGCCGTCGGGTTCAAGTCCATGGGTCCCATGAACACGTCGCATGAAGACCTCGACTGCGGCGCTTGCCACAAGGAGGCGCCCGGCACGTTTCGGCAACAGGTTGGACACAACGCGCGCAGCCTCTTCGGGTTCCATGACGCGGACATGGTGCCCGTCGGAATGGCCCCCGTCGACAATGCCGTCTGTCTTGATTGCCACGACCGTCCGAATGATCGGCACCCGGTTTCACGCTTCATGGAAACCCGCTTCGCCGAGCAACGCGCGGCATTCGGCCCCCATGAATGCAACAACTGCCACGGCGAGCACCGCGACCAACGCGTGGCCATGGTCGAACCCGGCTTCTGCGTCAACTGCCACCAGGAGACGGAGGTGATGTACGATACAGCCGAGCCGTCCCACGCCGAACTCATCGAGAACGGAGAATGGAACACCTGCCTGCAATGCCACGATTTCCATGGCAACCACCTCCGCGAGGCGCCCCGAAGGCTGTCCGACGGCATTCCGCAGGAGCAAATACTCGAATACCTTGCCGGCGGAACCGACCCTTACGGCTCCGAGAAAACCTACACTGCCCAATCCGAATGACCCCAAGCTGTACAGCTCGAGCTGGCCTGTTTATTTCCCTGGCCCTGATGGCCTCCTTGAATGTGTTCGGACAAGCGTCCAACGATTCGACCCTCGCCCTTGATTTCCAACTGCGCGTCCGGTCGGAGTGGCGCGATGGATATCGCCTCGCCGTCACCGACGCCAATATCGGCAACCTCACCACCGTCCAAAGGAGCCGCCTGGGGATTTCCGGAGGATGGAACAAGTTGGAATTCAAACTGCAGCTCCAAGACGTCCGGTCATTCGGAGGACCGGCGGGTCCAACGGGGAACAACATCGGAGCGGCCGCAGCCTGGGCGGCCATTCCATTGACACCAAAGATCAAGGCCACTTTCGGGCGACAGTTCGTCGACATCGACAACGGCCGCATCGTCGGTGCGGCCAACTGGGCCAATCCGGGCCGCTTCCTGGACGGCCTCCGATTCGACCTCGCGCGCGACAAGGGCACCACCTCCTTCCTCGCCACGTGGGATGAGGGCGCAGACACCCAACGCAACATTGCCTACCACATGGGCACCCTCGGCGGGGGGCAGCACCGCTACTCGCTGCTCTTTTTCGACCAATCGAGCAGCACGGAAGCGGACATGACCACCGCGGGGGGCACATGGAAATGGATGCCCGCCAAGGGCAAGTGGTGGAACATGGAAGCCTACATGCAATGGCCCGATGCCGGAGGCACCGCCATCATGTGGGTCATGGATGGCGGCACCAAACGCGACAATGGGACACAGAGCGGCTGGGGCATCGACTACCTGTCGGGCAGCAGCAGCGGCGGCGCATTCAACCCGGTACTGGGCACCAACCACAAGTTCTACGGCTGGATCGACCATTTCTACGTGGGAACGGCATCGGACGGCCTGCTCAGCGCCAAGCTCGACCACCGCATTCCCTGTTTCGCCAACCGCGCCAAACTCGGCGCCACCCTTCACCATTTCCGCGCTCCCGAGGGCGACGCCCTCCTCGGCAATGAACTCGACCTGTGGCTGACCGGACGGCACGCCAGCGGCATTCAGTGGCACATCGGCTGGTCCGTTTTCGACCCCACATTGCGCCATGTGGAGCGCCAGGGACACCTCTCCGGAGAGGACAATCCCAGCGCTGCGGAAACGTGGCAGCGATGGGGCTGGATCTCCCTCAACCTCAATCCTTCCATCCTGCTGCAATGAACCGCATTTCAAGGCCCGTCAGGTTCTGGACCTTCTCCGTCATCGGTGGGGCGGCGCTGCTCGTCTACCTCTTTGCCACCGCGCCGGCAGCACTGGATTCAGGAGCGGTGGAGCGCAAAACGATTTCAACGGCGGAGGCCTTGACCATGCTCGCCCATGAGAACGACGTCACCCGCACCCTCTTCACCAAGGGCATCGTGGGCAAGGCCAAACCCCAAGGGCTGGCCTTTGACGAGGACTGGGCCGATGAGGACGTGATCGCCGGCCCCCTGCCCGCCCTCTTCCTGCGCGGCGTGGCGGACGAGATCTCGGCGAGCGACGTGCCCCTGCGGCTCTTCCTGGGATCGGACTTCCCCATCGAGCAGTCCAACCAATTCGAAGGCCGCCAAGCAGAGGAGTTCAAGGCCATGCGCCGCGACACCCTGCCCCGGCATTTCATGGACGAGGTCACGGGTGAGCATGTGAGCATGTTCCCCGACATGGCATCCGCCGGACCTTGCGTCTCTTGCCACAACGAACACGCCCGAACGCGGAAATCCGACTGGGCCCTCGGCGACATCATGGGCGCCACCACGTGGGCCTATCCCTCTGACTCCGTGACCACCGACGAGTTTCTCGCCATGATGAACGCCTACCGCGAGGGGGTCGCCGTGGTGTGGAGCCAATACCTCGGCGAGTTGGACCAGCTGGACGCGGATCAACGCCCGGAGGTCGGCGCGACCTGGCCTTCCGAAGGCCGGTTCATACCCGACCATGCCGCACTTCGCGACAGCATCGACCGCCTGGCCAACGGCGGCCTGTTCGGCAGCCTGTTGGAAAAGGCCACCCTCTGATGCGCAAGGCAGCGCGCTACCTGACCTGGATGGCCGCCATCGCCATGGCACTGGGCTGGTGCTGTGGATGGGACCAACTGGATGCTTTCCGATTCCAGTCGGACCGTACTTTCCGCAACATCAGCGGACTTGCCGTCGCAGGCATCATCCTCTTCCAATGGGGACTGACCCTTGGAAGGACGGTATTCCAACGCAATGGAAGCCAATGGGGAGGGTGGATCAATTGGCACCTGCGCAGCGCCATCGTGATGCCGCTCGCCGTCCTCGTCCATTCCATTTCGCTGGGGTGGGGACTGCTCGCCCTGCTGCCCATCACCCTGCTCGCCACGGCCCACTTCGGCTCCCTGCTCGAAGGCGAAGCGGCCATACGGAAGCACCTGAAATACCACATCGCCCTCTCGGCCGTGACCCTCGCCCTCACGGTGGTACACGCCTGGACGGTGCTGGTCTTCAACTGATCAATACTCCGGAAAGTCCTCCGGATCGGGCTGAACGCCCCCTACATCCGGCAACCGTTGCTGCGGCGCGTCGGCCCACAGCTCCTCGAGCCCGTAATGCCCGCGCCAATCCTTGTGGAAGATGTGCACCACGACATCCGCGTAGTCCAACAGCGCCCACTGGCCACCGCGCAGGCCCTGTTTGGCCCAGGGCGACTCATCATGGGCCTTCTCCGTGAACTCCTCCACGCTGCGGGCGATGGCCTCGACCTGCGTATTGGACTGCCCCTCACAGATGACGAAGCGGGCCGCCACACTGTTCTGGACACTGCTGAAATCGATGATGCAGATGGACTGTCCCTTGACTTCCTGAATGCCTTCCACGACGGTGGTTACCAGGACATCCGTGCTCGGACCGGCGGTTCGCTCAGGTGCATGTCCGGGGGTCGTCGCGTAGGTGCGGGGATCGGGAGATGAAGCTTGTTCTTTCAACGTGCGCTAAAATAGCCCCCGTGGAGCACCCGCACACCGCCGAAACCCACCTGGGCCATGCCATGGGCAGCCCTCCCCTGTCCTCGACGGTCATAGGACGGTGGACCCTGTTCGGCTGGGCGGCGGCCAACAGTACGAATTCGGTGGCCCTTGCCGCCATTCGGCAGGCTCCGCTGCATGCCCTCGACCATGTGGCCCTCTTCGTGAACCACCAACGGGCTGGAAGGGGACAACAGCAGCGCATCTGGACACAGGAACCGGAACGCGACCTCGCCATGACTGCGGTGGTCAGCAAGTCCCTCCCCGAAAAACACCCCTTCGTGTTGAACCTCGCCGTGAGCCTCGCCGTCATCGAGGCGATCGAAGAGGCCCTGCCGACCGTCAACCGATCCGGCCTTGAGATTAAATGGCCGAACGACATCATGTGGCGGGGGCGGAAGGCGGGCGGCATCCTGATCGAGAACAACTGGCGGGGCAATGCCTGGTCATCGGCTGTCATCGGCATCGGCCTGAACATCGCTGGTCAACCCCCATTCCCAAATGCCGCCCGGTTGCTCCCCGAAACCCAAACCGACCCCGCTCCCTTGCTCGATGAACTCAGAAAGTCCATCCTGCTCCGCATCGACCAGCGGATGGCGGAAATGGTGCACCCCGAAGCACTGCTGCGGCAATATCACCAGCGCCTGCACGGCTGGGGACAGGCACAGCGCTGGCAACTCGATGGCGAGCCCATCAGCGGAACCCTCGAATCCATCGACATCGAAGGGCGGCTATGCATTTCTACCGAAGGGGTACAGCACTGCTTCTCCCCGGGAGAAGTCGGATGGCTCGGCATGGAGCCCCGGAAATGACATGGAGGATGCCCTCAGGCGGCACCGAAATGCGCCTCCACGGCTCCGGCAATGTGCTGAAACAGCGCTTCCAAGGGCTTCTGCGCCATCATGCGCAGGAAGGGATTGAGGTCGGCTTCGCAGCGAACGAATGCCCGGGCTTTCTCCCCATCCTCATGGACATGCAGGTCGAGGTGAAAGGCAAACGGCGCACCACCACCCTGCAGGCGCAAGGTGTTGCCGTCAAAAGTGTCGGCCGTGCGGGTCAGGCGGATCTCAAGCCCCCCCTGGATCTTGAAGGAAACCTCGTTCTCGGAGCCATCAAACCCCTTGACCTTGTCTTCGGGAAGAAGCGGACCGAGGTTGCGCAAATCGGCGAGGTGGGCGCGCAGTGTATCTGCGGTGGTGGCGACCACCACTTCCCTGCTCCTGATCTCCGTCATCCGGCCACGCCGTCTGAAGCCACTTCCCCGGTGAACTGCCGGCTCCAAGCCGCAGCGTCCTCGCGCCACTTGATGAGGGCGCCCGCCTGCGCCTCCGTGAGGTAGTCGAGGTTGGCCGCCTCACTGATCAAGGTGCCGTAATCACTCAAGGTCTCCAACGGACAATCTGCCGCTTTGAAATTCTGGGCCGCCACATCGAAGCCATAGGTGAAGATGGCCACCATGCCCTTCACCTGAAGTCCCATCTCCCGAAGGGCGTCAACAGCACTCAAGCTCGACTTGCCTGTGCTGATGAGATCCTCGATCACCACCACATTGCGCGCCTTGCCGAGGTCGCCTTCCACCCGGTTGCCCTTGCCGTGGCCCTTGGCCTCGCCCCGAACGTAGCAGAAGGGCAGCCCCAACTCGTGCGCCACGTAAGCGCCCCATGCGATGCCCCCGGTGGCCACACCGGCGATCATATCGGGCTTTCCATGGAGGGATTCGACCACGGAACACAGCTGCTGTCGGATGTAGGTCCGCACCGCAGGATGGCTCAACGCCATGCGGTTGTCACAGTAAATCGGGGAACGCAGGCCCGACGCCCAGGTGAACGGGTCTTCGGGGGCCAACTGGATCGCCTTGATGCGCAGCAGCGATTCTGCTACTTTCCGGCGCTCATCCAACAATAGAGACATGGCGCGAAGGTATGACGTGGATTTCGGCGAACGGCGGCTCACCCTGGCCGATTCGCAGCTGCCCCCGGACAATGGA
>CALKUW010000028.1 GCA_937996585.1 uncultured Flavobacteriales bacterium | reverse complement strand
CGAGGTTGGTGCTGGAGACGAAGTACAGGTGCCGACCGTCCCTGTCCCAAGCGGGGTGCTCGCAGTGGGCCAGCGGATTGGTCATGGTGTGCACCTCCCCGGTTTCCATGGACCAGACGTGAATGCGCTTGAAGTTGTTCGCTGCCGTCTTGGAGTAGGCGAGCCATTTGGAATCGGGCGACCAGCTCAAATCCATGTCGCCGCGCTCGAGGTTGACTCCGCCCACATCGATGGTGCGGATGTCGCCGGTCTCGAGGGTCAGCAGCTGCACCCGGACGTCGTCGTCGTTGAAGGCGATGAAATCCCCGTCGGGTGACCAAACAGGCTCCCAGCCGAGCTTGGACGGTCCAATCGGGTAGTCCCGGGCGTTTGAAAAGCCGTCCTGCGATGCGATCCGCAGCACATATCCTTCACCACCTTCATCCGTGAACCAAGCGATGCGATCGCCTTTGGGGGACCAGATGGGCCGCCGGTCGGCGGCATCTGAGGAGCGGGTGATGTTCCGCGCATTCCCGTGTTCGACGGGAACGGTGAAGATCTCTCCGCGCGATTCCATCACGGCCCGTTTTCCGGTCGGCGAGAGGGAGACACTGCCCACGCTGCGGCTGACGTTTTCCCAGGTTTTTTCCGCCCAGGGAAAGTCGCCGGACACCTGAATCGCGAGCGTGGTCGATTCATTTGTGGTCAGGTCCAACGTGTGGAAGGCCCCGTCCCGCTCATAGAGGAGTTGGGTGGAATTGAAGGCGAGGCGCTTGATGTCCGAGCCTCGAAAACGCGTGATCTGGGCCACGTCCTGAGAAGCCAGGTCGTACCGCCACACGTTCATCGTCGAGTCCCGGTCGGACAGGAAGTAGATGGCGTCCCCGATCCACTGGGGCTGGATGTCGGTCGTTTGCTCATTGGGCAGGAGCACCTCGCTGTGGTCCTCGGGATTCAGGATGCTGAGGGGTGTATTCTGCCCTCCCCGGTAGACCCGCCATTCCTTGTCCCAACGCCTCACGCGGTCCACGGCGAAGGAGGTGCCATCCGGCGAAAGGGAGATGTCGGTGGCCCACTGGGCGGACACCATGGTCTCCGGTCCTCCATCGCGGTCGACCGACCAGATCCGGTGGAAGCCGACGGGGGCGGCCTCCCGGGTGGAGGCGTACAGGATGCGCGTGCCATCCAAGGACCAGCCGCGGACCATGGCGGGGGAAGGGTGGAAGGTCAATCGCTGGGGTGTCCCTCCTTCAATGCCCACGACATACACACTCGGGGCTCCGCTCCTGTCAGAGGTGAAGGCGATGGACTGGCCATCCGGGGACAAGTGGGGATTGCTTTCCACCGCAGCGGTGCTGGTGATGCGCCGGGCATCCCCACCGTCCACCCCGACAATCCAGACATCGGCCGCGTGGACGAAGACGATGTGGGTGTCATTCATGTTGGGTTGTTCCAGCAGCAGGGTGCCGGAATCCTGCGCGAACATGAGGGCGGTCGAAAAGGCGAGAAAAAGGGTCGGGATGAACTTCATGGCGCCGCAAGATGGTCATGGACGCCACTTTCTCCCAATGGTGGCTGAGGACAGATGCAACGCCGAACCTGAGTGGGCCATGGGGTAATTTGGACGCATGTATTGGCTCTTGCTGAAGCAGCGGTATGGCCTTTGGGTGGGCACATGGCTGTACATCCGGTTCAAGCTGCTCGAGCGGCCGACCTTGAAGCTGCCGGATCTGGAGCGGCCCATCGCGTTCCGGAAGGGCATGTCCGAGCGCCATGCCTTCGCACAGGTGTTCATTCACCGCGAGTACGACTTCGAGTGGGGCATGGAGCTGGGCCGGATCATCGACGGCGGCGCCAACGTGGGCCTCGCCACGCTTTACTTCAAGGAGCGCTTTCCCCAGGCGCGCATCGCCGCCGTGGAGCCCCACCCCGGCAACGCAGAGGCCTTTCGCGGCAACACGGTCCACCTCGAGGGGGTCGAATTGTTCGAAGCGGCGCTGCACAGCCGGTCCGGCGAGACGCTGGCCGTCACGGACGAAGGCTATGGCAGCAACGCCTTCATGACGCGGCCCGATGGAGCCGGGAAGGCTGTGGCGCAGGTTGCTACCGTCACGGTTCCCGATCTCATGGAGCGCATGGGGTGGCAATCATTGGACCTGATCAAGCTGGACATCGAAGGTGGTGAGGGCGTGCTGTTCGAGGAGAACCTCGATTGGATGGACGTCACCCGCCACATCGTGCTCGAGTTCCACGAGCGCATGATGGAGGGCAGCTCTGCGCCGGTGCTGGCGGCCCTGTCCGCGAAGGGATTCCTTGTGGCCGACGTCCGCGGTGAGAACATCCTGTTCAGACGGGCAGGTGAATAGGGCGAAGAAGGGGCGCTTGCCCGGGACTTCCCGACTTTTGTCTGCAGCATGAGCGGGGGCATGAATCCAACACGCGGTTTTTTGAACCAATTCCTTCATCGGCAGGGGCACTGGATGCTGGTGTCCCACGGCGTCGTGAAGGTGTTCGGGTTTGCCGCCGTGGTGGCGGTGACCCGAATCGTGACCGAGGCCGACTACGGATTGTACGCCTACGCCATGGGGCTGGTGGCTTCCGCGGTCCCCTTCATGGGGTTCGGCGCCTTCCAGGCCTTTGTGCGCTACAGCGCATTGGCCCCCTCGCAATCGGCCAAGTTCCAACTGCATCGCTACGCGTTGGGGTGGGGATTTATCGGGGCCGCTTCCCTGTCCCTGCTCGTCTCGCTCCTGGCGCCCTCTATCTGCCGCGACCTGCCCGAGAGTGCACCGGTCATGGCCGTCCTGGCGTGGGTCATCGCCTCGACCTTCATCATGGAGCACACCAAGGGGCTCGCCCGTGCGCTGCACCTCAACAGGATGAGCGCCCAGATCGACCTCGCCTTCGCCGCGCTGCTGCTGACCGGCGCTTTTTTCGGCACGCGCGCCTTCGGAATCGAGGGGTATGCTTGGGCCGTGGTGTTGAGTCCGGTGGGCGCCTCCTTGCCCTTCATGGTGCGCCTCGGGGTGCACCGCAGGGCCTGGAGCAGGGTCCGGCAGAGTCTGGCGGAGTTTGAGGGATTCTGGTCCTACGGGCTGCACACCGCGGCCGGCTCCGTGTTCGGTCAGGCCTTCTTTGCGGTGGACGTCTACCTGCTCGGACGCCTGTGGGTAGAATCGCCGGATGACCTCGCCGTCTACCGCGTAGCGTGGCTGATTCCCCTGGCCACACAGGTCATGCCCAGCGCCGTCGCCGCCACCGACTTCGTGCGCAACGCGGCCATGTTCGACGATGCTGCGGGCATCCGGTCCTACATCCTACAATATTGGAAGACCTTCGGCCTGGTGTCGCTCGTCATACTCGCCGTGATCGCGATGATGGCATCCTGGCTGCTGGGCATCTTCGGTCCGGGCTATCCGCGGGGAGCGGAATGGATGCAGGTGATGCTGATCGGTGCCCTCGGGGCGCACCTGTTGCGCATTCCCATGGGCAACCTGCTTTCCGCGCTCGGGCGGGCCCAATGGAACACGTGGACCAGCGCCGTCGTGCTGGTCCTCGCCTGCGCCGGTTGTGCCTGGCGCATTCCCACCCACGGGCTGCTCGGCGCCGCGCAGGTCATGGCCGTCATGTTGTGGGTCAATGGCTTTGCCAGCCTCGCCCTCGTCGGGCGGCACATGCGCCTCCTCGCCAAGGACAAGGCATGACCGCAAGACAGGTCCACCCTACCTTGACACCATGGGCGGATTGAACACGGCGCTGCGGTTCGGATGGATGGGGTGCCTCTCCATGCTGGTCTGGGGATGTGGATCCGAGGTCCTCGACCAGCGTCTGGATGCCTACGAAGGTGCTCCCGCCGCGGACTGTGGTCAGGCCACGGTCCACACGATCCCCGAACAGCGCACAGCGGCAGGCCTGACCGATACAACCGCCACGTGGGCCTATGTGCTGGAGGAAGGAGAGGAGGCGGT
>CALKUW010000027.1 GCA_937996585.1 uncultured Flavobacteriales bacterium | reverse complement strand
AATTCGCTGAGCGGATTCAAGTCGGCGAACCTCGTCGGCACGGCGGATGCCGAAGGACAGCCGGCGTGCTGCATCGTGTCGAGCGTCGTTCACCTCGGTTCCAACCCCGCCCTGCTCGGGGTGGTGTTCCGCCCGCCGGGCGACGATGCACACAACTACCACAACCTGGCATCATCCGGTCACTTCACGCTCAGCCACGTGACGGCGCCCATCCACGAGCAGGCCCACCAGACAAGCGCACGTTATGCCACGGAGGTCTCCGAATTCGAGGAGGTAGGGTTGACGCCCCATTGGCATGGTGAAGGCGCCGGACGGTTTCCCGCGCCTGCCGTGGCCGAATCGCCGGTGCGCATCGGCTTGACGGTGGAAGAGGACATGCAGCTCCCGAACAGCTGCCGGTTCGTCATCGGGGCGGTCCAATGGGTGGATTTCGCTTCTGATCTGCAGGCAGGGGACGGCTTCTTGGACCTCGCCGCCGTCGACACCGTTGCCATCGGTGGGCTCGATGCCTACCATACGGCGGAGCGTATGGCCCGCTTGAGTTACGCAAAGCCGGATCGTCCGCTGGAGTCCCGGTCGGATTTCCATCAAGGCTGGGATTGACCTCCAAAAGATTCCATGGCTGATCGCCCCGAACTCCGCGTCATCTGGCTGAAGCGTGACCTGCGCCTGCGGGACCACGCACCATTGGCCGAAGCGGTGCGCATGGGCGGACCACATCTGTTGCTGTACTGTTTCGAGCCGATGGACTTGGCCCACCCCACGACTTCGGGTCGCCATGTGGCCTTCGTCCAGCAGGGTCTGGCCGACATGGACACCCAGCTGCGGGATTGGTCGGCTGCGGGGGCGGTGCGACAGGGTGCGATGACTGCACCTGTTCATGCGGATGCGCTCGAGGTCTTCCGTCACCTCATGGATCGCTTTACCATCGTGGGGGTGCATAGCTACCGGGAGTCCGGTTTGCGCCACACCTATGACCGGGATTTGACGCTGGCTGAACTCTTCGCCTCAGCTGGAATTCCCTGGCATGAGCACCAGCGGGACGGGGTGCACCGCGGTAAGCGGGACCGCAAGGGCTGGCGCGAGTCTTGGTTCGCCCACATGTCGGCGCCGCAGGACCATCCCGACTGGGCGCGGTTCGAACCCGTCGATACTGTCGCCTTGGGTTGGCCGGCCTCCTGGCGGCTACTGCCCGTTCCGGACGAGGCGCCCGAGCGGTTCCAGCCTGGAGGAGAGCGCAAGGCCCACGCCTACCTCGAGACCTTCGTGACCGACCGCATCCGCCGGTATGCCCGCACCATCTCCAAGCCAGAAGGCAGCCGGGAGGGATGCAGCCGACTCAGTGCCTATCTGGCCTGGGGCAACCTCAGCATCCGGCAGGTCCACCAGCGGCAAGAGGCCGCCCGACGCAGGGGAGGAGACGGCCCGACCGGTCAGGCGCGGAACTTCAGCGCTTTCGACAGCCGCTTGCGCTGGCATTGCCATTTCATCCAGAAGTTCGAGATGGAGGATCGGATGGAGTTCGACAACGTCAATCGGGGTCACGATCTGCTCGACAAGCCCGTCGATCCCGAAAAAGTCGCGGCTTGGGCGGAGGGACGCACGGGGTTTCCCCTCATCGATGCCTGCATGCGCAGCGTAACGGAGACGGGCTATCTGAATTTCCGGATGCGGGCCATGTTGGTCAGCTTCCTGACCCACCACCTCTGGCAGCCGTGGCAGGCGGGCGTGGAGCACCTGGCCCGGCAATTCCTCGACTTCGAGCCGGGAATCCACTTCCCGCAGTTTCAGATGCAGGCAGGGGTGACGGGCATCAATACCGTACGCATCTACAATCCGGTCAAGCAGGCGGAGGACCACGATCCGAGGGGCGACTTCATCCGCAAGTGGGTACCTGAGCTTGCCGGTCTCGAGGCGCCCGCGGTGTTCGCTCCCTGGACCATGCCCCCGATTGAGGCGGAGCTCGCCGGTTTCAGGCTGGGGGAAACGTATCCACTGCCCATCGTGTCGTTGGAGCAGGCCTCGCGGTCGGCGCGGGAAAAATTGTGGGCGCACCGCAAGCATCCAGAGGTCAGAAAGGAGGGACAGCGTATCCTGCGGCGGCACGTCGTGGAAGGATCGCGTCCGATGGATTGAAATGCGGAAGCCATGACCGAAATTGCCCCTTCGATGAAAGACGAGCGTCCCGTTCTCCTGAATGCCACCGGCCGGACCTTGTTGTACCACGAGGTCATCGACCAGGCCGGGGCCGAGGCGCCCTGGTTGGTGTTCGTTCATGGCGCAGGAGGCAGCATCCGCACCTGGAAGTACCAGATCGAGGCGTTCCAGCCGCATTACCGGCTGTTGCTCATCGACCTGCGCGACCACGGATTCAGCAAGGACATCCTGCCGGAATTCCCGGAGTACGATTTCGACATCGTCTCCGACGACATCCTCGCGGTGGTGGACCACCTCGGCATCGAGCGGGCGCATTTCGTTTCGCTCAGCATCGGCAGTGTCATCCTGCAGAAAATCGACATCGAGCGGCCCGAGCTCATCGACCGTATGGTGAGGGCAGGCGCCATTTTCGACGGGTCACGCCTGATGCATTGGTTTGTGCACAGCGGCAAGCTGTTGAACTACATTCTGCCTTACCGGGCGATTTACTGGCTGTTCAGCTTCATCGTCCTGCCGCGCAGGAATCACCGCATGAGCCGATGGATCTTCCGCCGCCAGAGCCTGCGCCTGACGCCGGGTGAATACCTCAAGTGGGTGGAGCTCTACAAGCCGTTTTTCCGGCTGATCAAGGAATACGTCGAGCGCAAGGTGGACAA
>CALKUW010000026.1 GCA_937996585.1 uncultured Flavobacteriales bacterium | reverse complement strand
GTTCATAACCTGAAGGCCCCGGCATACTCCTAGACAAGGTGTACCCGTCGTCTTCACTACGTCGAGCAAAAGATGCTCTACCCGGTCTCTTTCCTCGTCGATTCGGCCACACCGAACCGTATCGTCGGGCTGGCCATAACGGCCCGGGTGGATGTCTTCCCCGCCGGTCAGGACGATGGCCTCGGCCCGGGCGAGCTCGGATTCCAAGGAGAGGGAGTCCATGCCATAGGCCTGAACAAAGCGGATCGGGCGTTCACCCAGGCTATCATTGAGGCGACCCAACCAGTTCCGGTAGTTCCGGCTCGAGTAATACTTGGACAAGATGACCGTAGCGCTGTCCGTCGCCGCCACCTCGGTGGGAGCGTTTGGTGATGGTAGCGTCGTGCAGGAGGGGGTGGTCAGCAGTATGGCTGACACGGCAAGCGTCCAGAGGAGCATCGGCGCCGGCCCTTTCATGCGGACCAGCTTTCGACCTCCTCGAGCTGCAGGGCGGGCAGGTCGAGCTTGTTCTTCTTGCGGAAGCCGTTGAGCTTCTCGCGCAAGGCTGCCGGCTTGGCCTCGCGGATGGCGTCGGGGGTGTCGAACCCAGCCGCCGCCACGTGGGGCGCCCAATCCGCGGGAACACCCAGGGCCTCGAGGGCGCCAAGGTCGGGCCCGGTGCGAAAGACCTCCGGCCGCATCTGCGGGAAGAAGAGCACCTCCTGGATGGATCGCTGGTCGGTCAGCATCATCACGAGGCGGTCCACCCCGATGCCGACGCCGCTGGTCGGCGGCATGCCGTATTCCAGGGCGCGCAGGAAGTCCTGGTCGATGAACATCGCCTCATCGTCCCCGCGCTCGCCGAGCTTGAGCTGGTCTTCGAACCGCTCCCGCTGGTCGATGGGGTCGTTGAGCTCCGAGTAGGCGTTGGCCACCTCCGTGCCGTTGATGAAGAGCTCGAAGCGCTCGGTGTAGCCCGGCTTGTCGCGGTGGGCCTTGGTGAGCGGCGACATCTCCACGGGGTAGTCCGTGATGAACGTCGGCTGTACGAGGTGATGCTCGCACTTCTCGCCGAAGATCTCGTCGATCAGCTTGCCCTTGCCCATGCTGTTGTCCACCTCGATGCCGAGGGACGCGCAGGCGCCACGCAGGGCGGCCTCGTCCATGCCGTCGATGTCGACGCCGGCGTGCTCGAGGATGGCATCGCGCATCGACAGCCGGCGGTAGGGCGGCGCGAAGTCGATGGTATTGCCCTCCAGCGTGGCGGTGTTGGTGCCGTGGACGGCCTTGCAGACCCGCTCGAGCAGCTGCTCGATGGTCGCCATCATCCAGTGGTAGTCCTGGTAGGCGACGTACAGCTCGAGGACGGTGAACTCCGGATTGTGCGTCCGGTCCATGCCCTCGTTGCGGAAGTTGCGGGAGAATTCAAAGACGCCGTCGAAGCCGCCCACGATGAGGCGCTTGAGGTACAGCTCGTTGGCGATCCGCAGGTAGAGCGGGATGTCCAGCGCGTTGTGGTGCGTGATGAACGGACGGGCCGCGGCGCCACCGGGTATGGCCTGCAGCACGGGGGTGTCCACCTCGAGCCAACCCTGCTCGGTGAAGGCGTCGCGCATGGCCTGAATGACCCGGCTGCGGGCCTCGAAGGTGCGCTTGACCTCGGGGTTGACCACCAGGTCGACGTAGCGCATCCGGTAGCGGAGCTCCGGGTCGGTGAAGGCGTCGTGCACCTGCCCGTCCTCGTCGGTCTTGACGGAAGGCAGCGGGCGGATGGACTTGCTGAGCACCGTGAGCTCCTTGACCAGTACGCTCGGCTCGCCGGTCTGGGTGGTGAAGGTGGTGCCCTTCACCCCGACGATGTCGCCGCGGTCGAGGAGCTTCTTGAAGACGGTGTTGTACATCGTCTTGTCCTCATCGGGACAGAGCTCGTCGCGGTTGAGGTAGATCTGAATCTTGCCCGTGGCGTCCTGCAGCTCGGCAAAGGAGGCCTTGCCCATGATGCGGCGGGAGAGGATGCGGCCGGCGAGGCAGACCTCGCGGTCGGCTTCGAAATCAGCGGACAAGGGGCCGGCGTGGGTGTCCACGGGGTAGGCTGCGGCCGGATAGGGGTCGATGCCCAGTTGGCGGAGCTGGGCGAGGCTCTCGAGGCGGACGCGTTCCTGTTCGGGTCGGATCATGGTGAATCGGTTGCGGCGGAAACCTCCACAAAATTAGGCTTCTGCACCGCGACACAGGTCCGTAAATTCGCATGAACACCGCGCCATGCGAGAACTTATCGCCTCCTTTCCCCAGCAACTCACCGCGGCAGCCCAATCCATGGCTTCCCAGCCACTGCCCACAGAAGTTCCCAACCACGACCGCATCCTGGTGCTCGGAATGGGGGGGTCCGGCATTGGTGGGCGCTTCCTCGGTGGCCTCCTCGGTGACACCTGTACGGTGCCGATCGCATCCGGGCACGACTACCGCATCCCTGCCTGGGTCGGCCCCACCACCATGGTCTTGGCCTGCAGCTACAGCGGCAACACCGAGGAAACGCTTGCCGCGTTGGATGCGGCAGTGGCGAAGGGTGCGCAAGTCCGCGCATTGACCTCCGGAGGAAAGCTCAAGGCTTTGGCGGACGCTCACGGCTGGCCCGTGCTGACCGTTCCCGGTGGACACCCGCCGCGCTCACAATTCGGGTGGGCCGTCACCGGACTGCTCCATCATTTCGCAGCACTTGGTCACCGTCCTGCAGACGCACCGGATGTGTTGGCCGACACCGAAGCCGCTGCCGCATTGCTCGTGGCACAATCCGATGCCATCCTCGACCAGGCGGGCCAATGGGCCGACCTGCTCTCCTCGCGCAGCCCCATGCTTTATGGTGATGCCGCCATCGAACCCGTGCTCATCCGCTGGCGGCAACAGCTCAACGAGAACGCCAAGCGGCTCTGCAACCACCACGTCTTCCCGGAGATGAACCACAACGAGCTCGTAGGTTGGGAAAGCGGGGATGCCTCCATCGCGGCCCTGTTCCTGCACACGGAAGAGGACCATGCGCGCACGGCGGAAAGGATGCGTTTGTGCAAGGCCATCTTCACCGACGCCGGTGCCGCTGTTTCGGAAGTCAGTGCCATCGGCACCACCCGACTGCAGCGTTGGATGCACCTGGTGCACCTCGGAGATTGGTTGTCGCTGCTGATGGCCGAGCGGGCCGGGGTCGACCCCGTAGACATCCGTCACATCGATTACCTGAAAGGCGAGCTGGCCAAGATGGCATGACGCCCCGCATCCACGTCCAAGACCTCGGCCAGGCCCCCTACAAGTCCACCTGGGATATGCAGGAGCGCTTGCTGAAGCGGGCCGTGGACCGGAAGATCGCCCGTCGGCGGGCGGGACTGCCTGAAACCGGTAGATCCTCCGAAGCACAGGATGCCGATTACCCCTGGCCCGAGCACCACCTCCTGTTCGTGGAGCACCCCCACGTGCTGACCCTCGGGAAGAGCGGAGACGCGAACCATGTGATCGCCTCACGCCAACGGCTGGCAGAACTCGGCGTGGAATACCACGAAATCAACCGCGGGGGCGACATCACCTACCATGGTCCGGGCCAGTTGGTCGCGTACCCTATCCTCGACCTCGACCAGATCAAGACGGACATCGGATGGTACCTCCGCCAATTGGAAGAGGCGGTCATCCGCACCTGTGCCGACTGGGGGGTTGAAGCGGGACGCATCGATGGTCTGACCGGCGTGTGGATTGACCCGGAGGCCGGGCAGGGTGCGCGGAAGATCTGCGCCATCGGTGTGAAATGCAGCCGTTGGGTGACCATGCACGGCTTGGCCTTCAACCTCGATGCGGACCTTGATTTCTTCAACCTCATCGTCCCCTGCGGTATTCAGGACCGCGGGGTGACCAACCTCGCTGACGAATCCAACCGGCACGTCGACAGAATCGAAGTGCGCGATGCACTGTGCGCCCACCTTTTGTCCGTACTTGGGGCCACACCGTCACCACCATGAAGCGATTTCTCATCGGCACCATCACGGTTTCCATTCTCGCCTACGGCTTGAGCCTGGTTACCGACAATGCCCACATGTGGCGTGGATTGCGCCAGTGCTACCTGCGGGGGTACAAGAACGCCCAGGTGGACGACCTCCGGTTCCAGGACACCCGGGTGCTTCCCGCTTCGAAAACCCCGCGGCCGTGGCCGCTCCACCCGCGACACGATGAGGTGGTGATTCCGCCAGAGGTGCTCGACTCCACCCATGCGTGGAACACCGTGGCCCTCGCCGTGGTCCACCGCGACTCCCTCCTGCTCGATTGGACGTCGGACCGCATTCCCGGAGCCGATACCATGCGCACCAATGCATTCTCGGCCGCCAAGACGCTGGCCGCCATGGCCATTGGGGTGGCGGAACTCGACAGCCTTCTCTCCGTGCAGGATCCCGTTTCGAAATACCTGCCCCGCTTTGCAGAGGGGCCGGCGGCAGGGCTGACCATCGAGCACGTGCTGCAGATGCGCTCGGGCATTCCCTATGGCGAGAACTACAAGAACCCGTTCGGGTTCATGGCCAAGTGCACCTATGGCGAGGACATCCTCGACCGGTTGCCTTCATACACAGTCGAGGGCACAGCGGGCATACCCTGGGAATACCAGGGGGGCAACACCCTGCTGCTGCAGGAGATTCTTCTTCAGGTCATCGATGAGCCCTTCGGCGCGTGGTTCCACCGCCGCATTTGGGACCCCATAGGCGCGCCCGAAGAAGCGAGGTGGGGGGTCGACAACAATGGGCACGAGCGGAATTACTGCTGCTTCTACACAACCGCTCCGGGCTACGCAAGACTGGGGCAACTCGTATTGGACTCGGGTATGGTCGGTACCGATACCCTCGTCGATCCGGACTTCATCCGGCGCATGACGACGCCGGTGGGGCCCCTGCCGGATGGAAGTGACATCTCCTTCTACGGCTACCAGATGTGGATGGGAGAGCACCGCGGTCACGCGTTCAAAAGCATGCAGGGGCTCCACGGTCAGTATGTCATTGTCATCCCAGACCTCGATTTGGTCGCCGTGCGCACGGGTTTCTTCCGTCCAAAGGGCAAAATCCGCGGGATTGACGCGGATGTCTACGATACAATCGACCTCGCCATGGCGTTGGCAGAAGTGCGATAGACGAATACAAATTCAATTCTATCGTCTGCGAATTTGCTTTTTATCAAGTTGAATTCGTATATTCGGGTTTGTAGCGTTGTGGGAAACACCCGCCATGCGACAACCAAATCGTCCGCCAATGAATGCCCAGCTCGATGCCATCATCGTTGATGATGAAGCACCCGCCCGCGAAGTGCTGCACAGCCAGCTTGAACGCCACTGCCCCTTCATCAGGGTCATCGACCAAGCCCCGAACGCCCGAATTGGCTACGACGCCATCCGAAACGGGCGGCCCCACATCGTCTTCGTGGACATCCGCATGCCCTTCGAGTCAGGACTGGACCTCATCGACCGTTTCGACGACCGTGAATTCTATGTGGTTTTCTACACGACCTACCAGGATTACGCCATCGACGCCATCCGCCGTCAGGCCTTCGACTATTTGTTGAAGCCCGTCGACCCGGTCGATCTGAAGGCCTGTGCTGACCGCATCAGGGAGCACTACCGCGTCAAGATGATCGAGAACGGGGACTTCCACCGAAAACTCGAAATCACCACCTCCGGACAGCGCCACTTCATCCGGCACAGCGAAATCCTTCACGTGGAAGCCAGCGGCAGCTATGCCTGCATCTACAAGACGGATGGCGGAAGGCTGATGGTCTCCAAGAACCTCAAATACGTGGAAAGCCTGATCAACAATCCCAAGTTCGTTCGGGTCCACAACAGCCAGCTCGTGCACCTGAACAAGATTCGGCAGTGCAACTACCGCACGAACTCGATCACCCTTGTGAATGGCAAGGAAATCGCGCTCGCGGTCCGGAAACGGGAGGACCTGCGCCGCCGCATGGCGGAGATGCTCTCCTCGGATGAGGATGGGGCCGGGTTGAGCGCCGCCGTGGCCTGAACCCCACGGGCTACCTTCGCGGCATGGCCGCGCCCACGGATATTCGAACCCTCGACGATGCCGCCCTCAAGGCGGCACTCGTCGGTTTGGGCCAACCCGCCTTCCGAAGCAAGCAGGTCGCGGAGTGGATCTGGACCAAGGGCGTGGGCACCTTCGATGAGATGACCAACCTTCCCCAGGGGCTGAGGGAAGCCTTGGGCACCGCGTTCAGCCTCGCGCCCATTGCGCCGGAAGAAGAACAGGTCAGCCGGGACGGAACGGTGAAGTGTGCCTTTCCCATCGAGCCCGGCAAGGTGGTCGAGGGTGTCCTCATTCCCGCCAAGGACCGCATGACCGCGTGCATCAGCAGCCAAGTGGGCTGCAGCCTGTCCTGTGCCTTCTGTGCAACGGGCAAGCTCAAGCTCCTTCGCAACCTGACTGCTGGGGAAATCGTGGACCAGGTTCGGCACATCGCCATGCTGGCCGAGCGGCACCACGGCCACAGGCTCACCAACATCGTATACATGGGCATGGGTGAGCCCCTGCTCAATTACCGCAACGTGCTGGAGTCGGTCAACCGCATCACCGGTACCCCTGGCCTCGGCATGAGCCCGAAGCG
>CALKUW010000025.1 GCA_937996585.1 uncultured Flavobacteriales bacterium | reverse complement strand
GGCGACCATCGTGACGGACATACCGTACACGCCGGACTTCGACGGCATGGTGATGGAGGCACCGGATGCCGAGAAGCTGGCACCCCTCTTCGAGGAGCTGGAATTCAGGACCTTGGCGCGCCGCATCCTCGGCGACGCGGCTGCAGTCGGGAAGACGGCATCGGCCACCACTGGAGCCGCCGCCGTGGCTGCGGGAACCGGGGACGGCGGGGGCCAAATGGGCCTGTTCGGCGGTGGAGACGAGCCGGGAGAATCGCCTGCCGAAAGCGGGGGAATGGGCCAGTTCAATCCGGAAAACACCGATTACAGGCTCACGGCCACCGCAGCGGAACGCGCGGAGCTCATCAGCTTGTTGCTGAAGGCCGGTCGGTTTGCCTTTGACACGGAGACCACGGGGTTGGATGCCCGGACGGCCCGGTTGGTGGGCATGAGTTTCTCTACGGAGGAAGGGACGGGTTGGTACGTCCCCGTGCCACTCGGTTCCCCTGACATACCGCAGCGGGAGGATGCTGCCGTACAGCAGCTGCTCGGTGAATTCGCCCCGGTCTTCGGGGATGCGGACAAGCTGATCGTGGCCCAGAACTGGAAGTACGACCACAAGATCATGTTGGGCGTCGGGGCGGAGGTGCTGTGCCGTGTGTTCGACACCATGTTGGCCCACTATGTCCTGCAGCCGGACCTGAAGCATGGCATGGATTACCTCGCCGAGGTGGAACTCGGATACCGCACCATCCCCATCACGGACCTCCTTGGAAAGCGCGGCAAGCAGCAGAAGACCATGGCGGACATCGCACCCGAGCAGGTGAGGGATTACGCGTGTGAGGACGCGGACATCACCCTGAGGCTCGCCGACATCTTCGAGGAGCGGCTCGGCCAGGACACCCCGGAGCGCAAGGTCCTGGACACCTTGGAATTGCCCCTTGTCCCGGTGCTGGCCGACATGGAACTTGAAGGGGTCCGCCTCGATGTCGGGGCCATGAAGGACATGGCGACCACCCTGGAGGAGGACCTGACCCGCTTGACCGCCTCCATACAGGCGCATGCCGGCGTGCCCTTTTCCCTCGATTCGCCGAGGCAGCTGGGGGAAGTGCTCTTCGACCACCTGAAGATTGCCGAAAAAGCCAAGAAGACGAAGACCGGCCAGTACGCTACGGGAGAGGACATCCTGCAGAAGCTGGTCGGGGTTCATCCCATCGTGGAGGAGGTGCTGGAATACCGGCAACTCAACAAACTTCTGTCCACCTATGTCAAGCCACTCCCCGAGCTGGTCGACCCGGTGACGGGCAGGGTGCACACCCAGTACATGCAGGCCGTCGCCGCCACGGGAAGGTTGAGCAGCACACAGCCCAACCTGCAGAACATTCCCATCCGCACTGCGCGGGGACGGGAGATCCGCAAGGCCTTCGTGCCGCGGGATACCGACCACGTGTTGCTGGCTGCCGACTACAGCCAAGTGGAACTGCGCATCGTGGCGGCCTTGAGCGGCGACCGCGGGCTGTGCCAGGCCTTCGTGGACGGGGCTGACATCCATACCGCCACGGCGGCCAAGGTCTTCGGCGTGGCCCCTGAGGAGGTCGACCGCGGCCAACGCAGCAAGGCCAAGGCGGTGAACTTCGGCATCCTCTACGGCCAAGGCGCATTCGGACTGGCCGAGACATTGAAGATCCCGCGCCGGGAGGCCAAGGGCATCATCGAGGCGTACTTCCACGAGTTCCCGGACCTCAAGGCGTACCAGACGGGGCTTGTCGAGCAGGCCCGGGCCAATGGTTACGTCGAGACCATCCTCGGCCGCAAGCGCTGGCTGCCGGACATCACCTCGGCCAATGCCGTGGTCAGGGGTTTTGCGGAACGCAACGCCGTCAATGCCCCCATCCAGGGTTCGGCCGCCGACATCATCAAGGTGGCCATGGTGCGCATCCACGATGCCCTGAGGCAGGGAGGATACGCGGCACGCATGATTCTGCAGGTGCACGACGAACTCGTGTTCGACGTTCCAAAAGGTGAGGTCGAGGCCGTGTCGGCCCTGGTCAAGGAGCACATGGAACAGGCGGTTGAACTGGCCGTTCCGCTCGAAGTCGAAGTGCAGACCGGTGCCGATTGGCTCGAAGCCCACTGAGTCAGGCGCGGCATCGGCGGATTCCCACTTGCCCTTGTCCGCGAAACCGACAACATCCACCCTTCGGGGAGGATAACTTTCCCCCCTCATCCCCGGCAAATCGTGCAAGGGGATTCAACTTGCTCGAACAACCTCCTGGAATCTCCATGAAACGCAAACACGACCGATTCAAGCTTTCCCTGCGCACCGCCAAGTGGATGGCATTTCCCTTGATGTTCCTCTTCGTCGGCTGTGGCGAAGGTCCCGGCTCCGACACATCCGGCGGTGCGGGTACAAGCAGCGAGGCGGCCATGGATGAGGAGGGCATGATGCCCGCCCGCCGCCAGAAAGCCTTCAAGAAAATCTTCCACGCCGTGCCCTCGCCCATCGAGACGGCCATGCTGCTCGAGCGGAGCGGAATCAATTTCGACTCCGATGCACTCCATGACCTGGACAAGGCGGTGGGATATTCGACCACCGAGCTCCAATCGGTCAACCTCGGCATCTATGCCGGAGACCTATCCTATTCGGTCATCTTCAACCAGAACCAGCAGTCGGTTGATTACCTGAACACCTGCCGCCGCCTTTGTGACGGCCTCGGTGTAGGGGACATCATCGATGCGGACCTCATTGCCCGGGCGGACAACAACCGCGACATCCGCGACTCGCTGGTCGACATCGTCACCGATACTTTCTACGCGCTCAACGCCCGGTTCCGGGAGAACGGCATGGAAGAGGTCAGTGGCCTGATGGCCGCGGGCGGCTGGATCGAAGGGGTCTACCTCGGCACCCGCAGCCTGAATACTTCCACGGAAGATCTGAAGCTGCGCATCGCGGAGCAGAAGATGACGCTGGACAACCTCATGGGCCTGCTCGCAAGCTATCCGCCGACAGACGCGCTCAATGCTATGAAGGAGGCCCTGCGCCCCGTGGAGGCGGCCTTTGCCGGCGTCAGCATCACGGAAAACCCGGCTGCTGCCACCGCGGCGGAGGACGGTACCGTCATCATCAGCGGCGGCCCGGATGTGAGCTACGATCAGGCCACTTTGGCGGCGATTTCAGAATCAATTGCCGCTGTGCGTAACCAATACGCACAATGAACGTAATGAGAAGCGCCATGACTGCGATCAAGAAATTCCCCCTCGCGGCCCTCGCCCTGGTGATGATGTTCACCGCGGCCGACGCTGCAGCCCAATGCCGGACGTTCACCAAGAAGCGTTGCCTCCCCCAATTGGAAGACTACGTGCAGAACGACAACTACAATACGGCCGTCCTGATTCCAGGTGACGAAGCCGAATTGGAGTTGACCTTCTTCGGTGACCGTGCGTACCGCCTGCTCGTCTGCGGTCACCCCGTCCTGGGCGACCTGACCTTCCAGGTGCTCGACAGCCGTGGCAACGGCATCTACGACAGCACGGACAAGGACAGCGACCACTTCGACTTCAGGGTGGCCAACACCCAACAGATGACGATCCGCGTGCAGGTTCCAACGACGGATGCCGTCATCCAGCACGAAGGCTGCGTCAGCATCATGGTCGGCTCGAAAGGCTGATTCCCCAACAGGTTATTTGAGAGGCGCCCGCCCGGTCATCCGGTGCGGGCGCTTTCTTTTCCGGGCTGCTTCAGGAAAGGAAGTCCGCAACAGCTGCCCGGAAGGCAGCAGGCTGCTCGGCGTGGAGCCAATGTCCCGCATCCAGGCTGATCACGGACAAATCCGTGAAGTGTTCACCCAGCGCTTTCAGGCCCCGCTCGGAAACGTATTCCGAACGCGTGCCATGGATGGCCAAGGTGGGTATATCGACCACGCCCAATGGCCGCAATCCCGTCATGTCGGCAAGGTGGCGCCTCAGAACGGGCAGGTTGAACCGCCAGGCGAACCGGTCGGGCTCAGCGCGGTAGAGCCCCTTCAGGAGGAACTGCAGTACACCTGGCTCGCTGATGGAGCGGCCCAGTGCCTGCTCCACGTCGCCGCGCCTTTCGTAGGTAGACAGGTCCAGGGCGGCCATCGCATCGAACAGCGGCGTGTGGTGGGGTGGGTAGGCGACCGGTGCCATGTCCGCGATGATGATGCGGTGGCACCGACCGGGGTGGCGGTCCGCAAAGTGCATCACGGTCTTACCGCCCATGCTGTGGCCGAGGAGGTCCGCTCGCCCGATGCCAAGCTGGTCGAGCGTATCGAGCAGGTCCATGACCATGTCGGGATAGCCGTGGCTGGGGTGGTGCGGGCTGCGCCCGTGGTTGCGCTGGTCGATGAGGACGACCGGGCGCTCCGCCGCCCATTGGAGTCCCAGCGTCTGCCAGTTGTCCGAGGAGCCGAGCAGCCCGTGGAGCACCACGAGGGGAGGGATGGGGCCGTTGGGGTCGTGCTCCCCCAGGATGCGGTGGAAGAGTTCCATGTCAATGGGGGCGGAGGCGCTCCTTGTATTGGCCCACGGCATTCTGCAGTCCCAGGTACAGGGCATCGCAGATGAGGGCGTGGCCGATGGAGACCTCATGCAGCGGTTGCACGTTCTGCGCGAAGTAGGCCAGGTTGTCCAGGTCGAGGTCGTGTCCCGCATTGACCCCCAGCCCACATTGGTCGGCCACCCTTGCCGCCTCGGTGAAGGGGGCGACGGCGGCAGCGGGATCGGCGGCGTGCGCAGCGGCGTAGGGTCCGGTGTACAGTTCGATGCGGTCGGCCCCCACCTCCGCAGCGGCCTCAATCAGCCGAGCCTCCGTCCCGATGAACAGGCTGGTCCGGATTCCGGCATCCTTGAATTGCTGCAGGACGGGCCGCAGGAAATCCCCGCGCTCCAACGTGTCCCAACCGGCGTTGGACGTGAGGATGCCCGGTGGGTCGGGCACGAGGGTCACCTGGCCCGGTTGCACATCGAGCACCAGTTCGATGAAGTCGTCCGAAGGGTAGCCCTCGATGTTGAATTCGGTCCGGACCACGGCCTTGATGTTGCGGACGTCCGCGTAGGTGATATGGCGGGCATCGGGCCGCGGGTGGACCGTGATGCCATCAGCGCCCCAGCGCTCGATGTGCTGCGCTGCTTGAACAGGACAAGGACGGTCACCTCCCCGTGCATTTCGGAGGGTGGCGATCTTGTTGACGTTGACGCTCAAGCGCGTTGGGAAAGTTTCCATGGACCTGCGGCGGTTGCGCGCCTTACGGCGGCTAATTTCGTACAGTCCCGATTACGGGAATGCAAAAAAGTCCATGCACGCAGGCAGCATCATCAACGAGGAGCTCATCGCGCTGAACCCGGGAGATACCCTGGAGAAGGCGCTGCGTGCCATGGATGAACTCAAGGTCGAGCACCTGCCCGTGGCGGCGGAGGGCAAGTACCTCGGTCTGGTCGCGGAGCAGCACCTGCTGGACCAGGAGGGCGAGGCGGTCTTCCTGACAAACGTTCAGCTCATGCCGGTCATGGTGGCCCCGGGTCAGCATTTCCTCGAAGTGGTGGACGTGTTGTGCGAGGCCAATGTGAGTGTGGTTCCCGTGGTGGAGGACGGCATGTTGATCGGCTGCACCGATCGCGCCTACCTGTGGCGGGCCTTCCACCACAGTTTGACGCCATACAGCGAGGGCAGCATCCTGACCCTGGAAATGCCGTGGAAGGACTACAGCCTCGCACAGGTTTCGCACCGCGTGGAATCCGAAGGGGTCAAGATCCTGCAGGTTCTCGTCAGCGATGGCGCCCAGCCTGAGAACGCTGAAGTGGCATTGCGCCTCTCCACCCGCGACATCGAGGGCCTGATCGACTCGCTTCGGCGCCATGGCTACGACGTCCGTGCCTTCTATCGTGCCGAGGAATACGCGGAGGAGATGAAGCGGCGCATGGCGGCCTTCATGCGCTACATGAACACCTGACGCGATGGGGGCACAATCCGCACCGGTCCAAACGGTATGGCTGCACGGCAGTGTGGTCTCGGAAGGCGATGTACCGGCCCTGCGGGACATCCTCGATTTCCTGCGCGGGGGCACCGCACTCCGCTTTTCATCTGCCTTCCACGCAGCGCTCCGGTCCCAGGGACTGGATAGTCAGGGGGATGAGGTCAGCGACGTCGCAGACTGGGGCGATGCGCCCGATATGGTCCTCACTTTCGGCGGGGACGGTACGGTGCTTGAAACGGCAGCCCTGCTCGGAGACCGGTCGGTGCCGGTGTTGGGCATCAACATGGGCAGGCTCGGCTTCCTGGCCCACTTGCCCCTGCCGGGTGCGGAGGCGGCACTCCAGTCCATTTTCAGCGGGGCGTACAAGGTGGAGCGTCGGGCCATGCTGGCGGTGGATTTCCCCGGAGCTGAACTGGGCCCGCATTTCCGGGCATTGAATGAAATCACCGTGCACCGCCGGGATGTAGCGAGTATGATCCGCGTATCGGTGCACAGGGACGGCGTCCTGATCAACCGCTATTGGTCGGATGGGCTCATCGTCTCCACCCCGACAGGCTCAACGGCGTATTCCCTGAGTTGCGGAGGACCCATCATCCACCCGGACAGCAACGCCATCGTCCTGAACCCCATCGCACCGCACAACCTTTACGACCGTCCGGTGGTGATTCCGCTCGAAGGCACCCTCGAGATCCAGGCCGAAGGTCGCGACGACCATCTGATGCTGACCCTGGACACGCGGTCCCATACCGTGGCGGCTCCGGCCCGTTTCACGGTGCGTCCGGCCGACCACGCCTTCCTGCTCGTGCAGCTGCCGGACGTCGATTTCATCGACACGGTGCGTCGAAAGTTGCACCTCGGGCTGGATGCCCGCGAGGGGCATGTTGACGGTTCGGAATACGAATCCCCCAACCGTCCGCGTTGAACGTGCGCAAGAGTCCCCCTCCCATGACGTTGCGTGCCTTCTTCTTCGCGATGGTCCTGTTGACCTGTTCCTCCACCGGCCAGGCCCAACGGAAGTTTGAACAGAGCAAGACCCTCGGTCTCACGGCCAACACGGCCTACTACCTCGGCGAGGTCAACCCCTTCGGCCACTTCAAGGGCCGCTTCCAGCCGGGATTCGGAGGCTTCCTGCGCTTCAACATGACGCGGCGTTTCGGTGTCCGCGCCAGTTTGAACCGGGCCGTTCTGCTCTACTACGATTCCGATTCCAACGACCCCTGGATCGCCAACCGCAACCTTCACTTCCGCAACGCCATCACGGAGGGGGCGGTCGTGGCGGAATTCAACTACAGCCGATATCAAATCGGAAATACCAAGGACCGGTTCACGGGCTACCTCTTCGCCGGTCTTTCCCTGTACAGCCACATGCCGGAAGCACAGATTGGCGATGTGTGGTACGAATTGCAGCCGCTCGGAACCGAGGGGCAGGGGACAGCCACGGGCGAGGGGCGGTACGCGACGACGGGATTCGCCGTTCCGTTCGGCTTCGGCTTCAAGCTCAACCTTGGGCACTTCTCGGCGCTCAACCTCGAGTGGGGCATGCGCCGCACCTGGACGGATTACCTCGATGACATCGGGGGATACTACGCGAGCACGGCGGTGCTGGAGGACGAATCGGGGCCCTTGTCGGAGGAATTGAGCGAAGCGCGGATCGAACGCGAGGGCACCCTTGAGGACCCCGTGGGCCAGATGCGGGGTTTCAATGGGCTCGATGACCGGTTCGCCGTGATGACGGTGTCGTTCACCTTCCGCATCGACAAGTCCCCGACGACCTGTTGGGACCGTTGATCTTCGGGCCTGAAAAGGTGAAAAACTCCCAATCCCGAACCGGCAGGGCGGCTCTACCTTGCAGGACAACCGGGAGATGAGCACCTTCGCTCCCGCCAAGCGCGATCCGCACCACAACATGGCCGATCAGACACCCTCACCGAACCCCCTCCCGCGCCACGTCGCGGTGATCATGGATGGGAACGGGCGCTGGGCGCGCGAACGGGGTGAGGACCGCGTTTTCGGACATGCCAATGGGGTCGAATCCGTGCGCAGCGCAGTCCGTGCCGCGGGAGAGCTGGGGGTCGAGTTCCTCACCCTGTATGCCTTCAGTACGGAGAATTGGGCCCGGCCCAAGGAGGAGATCAATGCCTTGATGGAACTCCTCGTCGAAAGCCTCGCCGGCGAAGTCCAGGAGCTCATCCGCAAGGGAGTAAGGTTGCGGTCCACGGGGGACATCAGTGCCCTGCCGCCTTCCTGTGTGGCGGCCCTCAGCAACGTCGAGGAGCGGACGGCGGATTGCACCGGGTTGACCTTGATCCTGGCCCTCAGTTACAGCGGCCGATGGGAGATCACGGAAGCGGTGCGCCAGATCGTGCGTTCCGGTGTACCTGCCGAGCAGGTTGATGAAGACACGGTGCGGAACCACCTCGGCATGCCGGATGTACCCGACCCCGACCTGCTCATCCGCACGAGTGGGGAGCAGCGGCTCAGCAACTTCCTGCTCTGGCAGCTGGCCTATTCAGAGCTGCACTTCACGCCGGTCATGTGGCCCGACTTCCGGGAGGACCACTTCAAGGCGGCCATCCTCGAGTTCAGGGGAAGGGAGCGCCGTTTCGGACGCACCGGAGACCAGATGAAATCACCCCCTGCCGCATCAGGGCAGCAAATGCACGAGGAGAAATGAATCGGACGGTTCTGCACCTGTTCCAACTGTTCTGCGCCCTGACCATGGCGGCGGTGGCGGCGGCCCAAGGTGGGGATGGTGCCATCGACCTTGAAGTGCCAAGCGAGTACCGGATTGCGGGCGTCACGGTGTTGGGAGCGGAGTACACGGATGTACAGGCCGTCAAGCTGTTCAGCGGACTGCAGGTGGGCGATGAGGTCGCGATTCCGGGCGACCGCCTGTCGGATGCCGTGCGCAACCTCTGGGATCAGCGCCTATTCAGCGATGTGTCCATCGAGTTGGCGGAACGACGCGACCGCGATGTCTACCTCGTCATCCGCGTCGTGGAGATGCCCCGCCTGACCCGCTACGGGTTTACCGGCATCAAGCGCGGCGAGCAGGAGACGCTCAGGGGCAAGCTCGACCTCGTGCGCGGCCAGATCGTCAACGAGAACCTCAAGGTCACGACCAAGCGCATCCTGCAGAACCACTATCTCGAGAAAGGCTACTTCGACGCGGCCATCACCGTCACCTCCAGCCCGGACAGCGTGCTCGAGAATGCCGCCGGGGTCAACATCGACGTCGACAAGGGCGAAAAGATCAAGGTCGGCGTCATTCGGGTCGATGGGGCCGATGCCCTCGGAGAGAAAGCGGTGAAGCGCCGGATGAAGAACGTCAAGGAGCGCGCATGGTGGCGGATCTTCAAGCCGTCCAAATACCTCGAGCAGGAATTCAATGCGGACATGGAATCCATCGTGGCATTCTACCGCGAGAAGGGGTACCGCAATGCCCGCATTGCCGGTGACAGCCTGTTCCGCACGCCGGAGGGGGAGCTCGGCATCGCGCTCGAAGTAGACGAAGGCGGCCTCTTCCATTTCCGCGAGATCACCTTCACGGGCAACACCAAGTACACGACGGGGCAGCTCGACAGCCTGCTCGGCTTCAAGCGGGGTGACCTGTACGATGTGGCGGAGCTGGAGAAGCGGCTCTTCATGAACCCGAAGGGCATCGACCTCAGCGCGCTGTACAGCGACGACGGCTACCTGACCTTCCAGGCCATTCCGGTCGAAGTGCGCGCGGAAAACGACAGCATCGACCTCGAAATCCGCCTTGTGGAGGGCAAGCAGTTCCGCATCGGGCGGGTCGATGTGCGCGGCAACACCAAGACGAGCGACCATGTGATCCGCCGGGAGATCCGCACCATGCCCGGCGACCTCTTCAGCCGCACGGACGTCATCCGGACGCAGCGCGAGCTCAACCAGCTCAACTATTTCAATCCGGAGGCCTTCGGCATCAATCCCGTACAGAATCCGGAGGAGGGCACGGTCGACATCGAGTACGTCGTCGAGGAAAAGCCCACCGACCAGATTGAGCTCCAGGGCGGATGGGGTGGCGGCCGCATCGTGGGCTCCCTGGGGGTGACGTTCAACAATTTCGCCGTGGGCAAGGCCTTCAAGAAGGGCGCATGGCGGCCCGTGCCCATGGGCGATGGCCAGCGCATCAGCATCCGCGCCCAATCCAACGGCCTGTTTTTCCAGAGCTACAACATCAGCTTCACAGAGCCCTGGCTGGGCGGCAAGAAGCCCAATGCCCTCACCGTGGCGGCCTGGCGTTCCATCCAGTCCAACGGCCAGCCCCGCAACATCGATGGGGAGCCCAATGCACTGCGCCAGACCCTGATGATCACGGGTGTCTCCGCCTCACTCGGTCAACGGTGGAAGCAGCCGGACGACTGGTTCACGGTCAACGCGGGCCTCAGCTACCAGCACTTCGACTTCGACCAGTACAACAGCGGCCTGTTCAGCTTCACCGATGGCGTATCCAACAACATCGCCCTCAACCTGATCGTCAGTCGGAACTCGGTAAGCGACCCCATCTTCCCGGTCTGGGGTTCAGAGCTCAGGTTCAATGTCAAGGCCACGCCGCCCTACAGCCTGTTCCAGCCCGACAAGGACTGGTCGGGCCTGAGCGAGCAGGAGCGGTTCCGATTCGTCGAATACCACAAGTGGAAATTCGTGGCCAACTGGTACACGCCCCTCACGACGGGCGGCGGGGAGAATCCGAAGTCGCTGGTCCTGCGCACGTATTTCGGCGGGGGCATGATCGGCCAGTACAACCGCCAGATCGGCCTGTCCCCCTTCGAGCGCTTCTATCTCGGTGGCGTCTTCCTGAGCGGCTTCGTCCTGGACGGCCGGGAGATCATCTCGCTTCGCGGCTACGACAACCTCTCCCTGACGGCGCCGGACCAGAACACCGGAGCGGGCGCCATCGTGAAGTACGGAACGGAGCTCCGCTACCCGCTCAGCACCAATCCGAGTGCGACCATCTACACCATGGCCTTCCTCGAGGCGGGCAACACCTGGGCGACGGGCGACGGATTCGATCCCTTTGACGTCTACCGTTCCGGCGGCATCGGCATGCGGATCTTCCTGCCGATGTTCGGTTTGCTGGGCCTGGATTACGGTTGGCGGTTCGACGACGTTCTGGCCGAGCCTTCCATGGCGCGGGGCCAATTCCACTTCTCACTTGGCATGAACATCGGCGATTTGTGACCGGAAGCGCGAAAACGCCCCAAAAGGACGTTCTGCACCCGACACGTTTTATTTTCACGCTTCCGCAAACCATGAGTACTGTTCGTTTTCTTCTTCCTGGCCTTCTGATCCTCCTGTCCGTCATGAGCTTCGGACGGGTCCATGCCCAGAAATACGCTTACGTCGATACGGAGTACATCCTGTCGCACCTGCCCGAGTATGCCGAGGCCCAGAAGGAGCTCAACGTGCTCGCCTCCGGCTGGCTCGATGAGATCGAGGAGAAGTATGAGGCGGCCAACCAGCTCGAAACGGCCTATAGGGCCGAGCGGGTCCTGCTCACGCCGGAAATGCGGCGCAAGCGCGAGGACGAGATCGCCGGCAAGAGGACGGAGGCCACGGACATGCAGAAGGCCAAATTCGGGGTGGATGGCGAGCTGTTCCAGAAGCGGCAGGAGCTGATCCAACCGGTACAGGAGCAGATCTTCGAGGTGCTGAAGGAGCTGGCCCGCAACCGCCAGATCATGGTCATCTTCGACAAGGCCAAGGACTCCAACATGCTCTACACCAACCCGAAGTACGATTACTCGGACAAGGTCATCAAGGACCTCGGCTACACACCGGGCGAAACGGTGGGGGATGAAGAGGCCGAGTCGGATGAGGATGGTGGAAAGAGCCTCCAGGACCGCATGAACGACACGCTCGATAAGGGCAAGGATAAAATGAACGACCGCCGTGAGCAGGTCACCAACCGGGTCAATGCCGGTGTCAAGGGAGGCGGTCGCCCGAAACAATGACCGACACAGAAGCAAGGATTCACAACAACATGAAGCACACGATTACCCTCGGCCTGATGATGGCCACCCTGGCCCTCACATCGGCCAATGCACAGGTCAAGGAGACCCGGTTCGGCCACATCGACACGCAGAGCCTGCTCGAGGCCATGCCCGAGCGCACCTCCATCCAGACCGAGATCGAGGCGGCCGCTGCCCAGTTCGAGGCGGAAATCGTGCGCATGCAATCCGAGCTCGAGGGCAAGGTGGCCGAGTACCAGCAGAAGGCGGAGTCCTGGCCGGCGGCCATCCGCGCCCAGAAAGAGCAGGACATCACGCAGGACCAGCAGGGTCTGGAGCAATTCTATGCCACTGTGCAGCAGGAGCTGGCCGGCATGGAGGCCAGCCTGCTCGAGCCCATGATCGAGCGTGCCCGCCAAGCCATTGAGGCCGTGGGTGCCGAGGAGGGCTTCACCTACATCTTCGACACGTCCTCAGGAGCTACCGTGTACAACGGTGGTGAGGATGTGCTCCCCCTCGTCAAGGCCAAGCTTGGCCTCTGACGCGCCCATCGGCATTTTCGACTCCGGCATCGGCGGCCTGACGGTCGCCCATGCCATGGCGCAGGCCATGCCGGCCGAGCGCATGCTCTATTTCGGGGACACGGCCCACATGCCCTACGGCGACCGGTCCCCCGAACTGGTGCGGACCTATTCGGTGCGCATCGCGCAATACCTCAAGGACGAAGGCTGCAAGGCCATCGTCATCGCCTGCAATTCGGCGTCCGCTACCGCCCGGGAGGCCGTGGCCGAAGCCGTTGGTCCGGACACTCCCGTCATCGATGTGGTCCAGCCTGTGGTGGGCGACCTCGTCGCGCGGGCCGTCCGGCGCATCGGCATCATCGGCACGCGGGCGACCATAGGCAGCGGCATCTACGGCCGCTCACTGGTGGCGGCCATGGCAGCCGAGCCGGGCGATGGCCTCACCGATTCAGGCGCCCGGGTGGAAGAATGGCCGACGCCATTGCTCGCTTCGCTCATCGAGGAAGGCTGGCAGGACCATCCCCTGATGCTACCCGTGATCAGGTCCTACCTCGATGCGGCCGGCTGGATGACGGAAGGCAGGGCCACGCTCGACGCGCTCGTCTTGGGCTGCACCCATTACCCCCTCGCGTGGGAGGCCTTCAGAACAGTGGCGGGACCCGATGTGGAATTGGTGGATGGCCCCGCCATCGTGGCCCGCGCAGTAGCGCAGGAACTCGATCGACGGGGCCTCTCCTCCGAGGCCAAGAGCGCAAAAGCGGCCGACCACCAGTTCCTCGTCAGCGACCTCACCGAGAATTTCAAGCGGTCATCGGAACGGTTCTTCGGCACAGAGATTCCGCTGAATCCGGGAGGCCCCTGGTTCAAGGGCTGAGACCGTCAGCCATTCACTCCGTGCTGACCTTCGCTGTTGCCTGAGAACCACTGGGCGTATTCGGCATAGCGCGCAGCGGTGGCGGCCAGTTTGGCCGAGAGGTCATCGGCGACCTCCTTGACCTTCCGTGCCGGCACGCCGGCCCACAGCTCGCCCGGTCCAATGACCGTTCCCTCCAGCACGACGGCCCCGGCGGCCACGACGGCCCCGTTGCCGACCACAGCCCGGTCCATCACGATGGCCCCCATGCCGATCAGGGCCCCCTCCCCGACGGTGCAACCATGAACGATGGCATTGTGCCCGATGCTGGCCCGGTCGTGGACGACAAGCTCGGTTTCCTTGAACGTCCCGTGGAGGACGGCTCCGTCCTGCACATTGACGAGGTCGCCGAGTTGGATGGCACAAACGTCACCCCGAACCACCGCCCCAAACCAGATGCTGCAGTCCTCACCGGTGGTGACATCGCCCACCACCGTGCAATTCGGTGCGAGCCATGTGCGCGGTCCGAGACGGGGCATCACCCCGTTCACGGGCAGGACCACGGGTTGCGGCATGGAGGCGGCTGCAGGGGCGTTGGGGGCTGTTGGCATGGGTGGAATTTAAGCCGGGCTGACGGGCGGCAGGCGACCATCAGCCACCGAAGAGCGCGATGTCCGATGTGCCGTCCTCTGCCGGCGATGATACCATGCTGCCGGCCCGCCGCAGGGCGATGGCACCCGCGATGTCCTCCGTGAGGACCTGATCGCGGTCTTGCATGTCGGCCAAGGTCCTCGCCATCCTCAGGATCCGCGTGTGCGTCCGCGCACTGAATCCGAACCGGTCGAGGCTGCGCTCCAGCAGGGACTGCCCCTCCCGATCGAGTTGAACGAGGTCGTGCAGGGCCTGCCCTTCCAGCCGGTGGTTGGTCACCCTGTCCGGATTGCGCTCCACCTGTTTGCGGCGTGCCCTGAGCACGCGGTGCTGCCACCGCCTGGCCCGGTCCATTCGCAACGCGTGCTGGGCAGATTCGACCGGTCCTGACGCTGGGATGAGGGACCGTGCCGGTACTCCCCC
>CALKUW010000024.1 GCA_937996585.1 uncultured Flavobacteriales bacterium | reverse complement strand
GCACCCCAAGGCCCTCGGCAAGTCTTACCGGACGCAGGCTGGCTGGTGCGCCGCCACGGTGCAGAAACACTACGATCGCTGGACCAAGGCGGGCAGCCGGGGTGACTTCCTAGAATCCCTGGCGCGTCGATACTGCCCGGTTGGTGCGGACAATGACCCGACCGGGCTCAATCGGCACTGGCTGAAGAACGTCCGCCACTGGCGGGATCGGATCGTGAAGGTTGAGGTGAAGTCATGAGGAGTCAGATCGTGTGGACCGTTTCCCATTACGCATCCGACGATGAGTCGCGCGGCATTGTGGGGGTGTTCTCTACTGAGGAGGCGGCGCTGATGGCGGCCAATGCCGAGGCTCAAGAGTGGCCCTCTGTAGGCAGTGGATTGGTGGTGTTCGATATTGAAGAAGACCACCCGCTGCGCGATGTGCTCGGTAACGATGTGCACGGTGTGGCATACCAAGCAGAGATGGACGGCGTCACGCAGACCCTGATGGTCCGTCCCTGGGCATTGAAGCCGTGACCGAACGAGCCATCGACCGAGCCCGCAAGCTACGCGAGCGCCTCATCGAGCCGATCGTGGAGCGCGTGGTCGAAGCCTTCCAGCATGACCCGGACTCGGGCTCGCTGCCCTACCTCGTCGCTATGGAGGTCGCGGACCTGACGCTAACGGCGCGGGACGAGGCCAAGCTAGAGCTGCTGGCGAAGCCTGGGCACTTCACCGCTGCGCGTGAGGTCGAGGCGCTGGGAATCACCTTCGGGAAGTCCGACCCGTTGGCGCTGGCGATCCTGTATCGCAAGGCCCTACACTCGGCGCAAGAAGCTACGGCTCCCGTTGACGGCTGGTCTGCCCCGACCGACTTCGAGGCTTGGCCTTTCTAAACCCGGAGGACTCGCCCCCCGTGCGTGCGGCACGGTTCCCTCCCATGCGGCGGGTCCTCCACCTTTCCCCTGCTAACCCATGACTGATCTCTGGTACACCAGCTCTGGGCTCACGGTCCAGGGCACCGGGCACCTCGCGGGTGTCGCTCAATTCTTCATTCGGCTCTCGGGCTGCGACCACAAGGGATGCACGATCCGGGCCCTGTGCGACGAGGCCCGTAGCTTCTCGTCCCATGCGGGATCGAGGACCACGGTGAAGGAGGTCGTGGACCGAGCCATGAATGAGCTGGGCTACGGCGGTTGGCTGCACATCACGGGCGGGGAGCCGACGCAGAACCCTGCGTTTTACCCGCTGATCCGTGCTGCATCGGAGGCGGGTCTCAAGGTCCACATCCAGACCAGCGGCATAGCCGGGATCGAGGCCCCGTATGACTGGCTGACGGTCAGCCCGAAGGTGCCTCTGTCCGCGCTGCGGCAGACCTACGGCCAGGAGATGGTCGTGGTCTACCAGGGCCAGACCGACGAGGAGTTGCTGGAGATGAGCCGCGCCACGGGGTTCTGGTATTACTACCTCTCGCCACTGTGGCTGCCCGGAGCCGACGAGATGGAGAACGCTAGGGCGACGGCGGACGCGGTGGTCCGGCTGAATCGACGCTCGAACGATGACGGGCTCCAGCGGCACCACAACGGTCGCCAATGGCTGGCAGCGTTGCAGGCCCACAAGTTCTGGGGGGTGAAGTGATGCTGGTGATGGTCAGCAACTGCACGAGCTGGAGGACGCACTACCTCCAGGGTAAGTACGGCGGGCTTGGCCTGCTGCTGCCCCCGGATGGACTGCGTGGTCCGTACCCGCACCTCCCGTTCTATGCCATCGACAACGGGGCGTTCCCTGCGTGGTCGAACAAGATGCCCTGGGATGCGGACAAGTTCCGGAGGGCGCTGGACTGGGCCGCGTATCGACCGATCAAGCCCAAGTGGGTCGTGGTGCCTGATGTCGTGACCAAGGCGCAGGAAACCTTTGAGTCTTGGCACAAGTGGAAGGATGAGGTGGCTGGCTACGGCTACCCGCTGGCATTCGCGGTGCAGGACGGAATGGCCCTCGATGACCTGAAGAAGAATGACATCCACCCGGACATCGTGTTCATCGGCGGCAGCACCGAGTGGAAGATGCGGACGCTGAAGGGCTGGTGCCGCGAGTTTCCCCGCGTGCATGTCGGGCGCATCAACGGCCTGCGCGGCCTGCTGGAGTGCCATGAGCATGGGGCTGAGAGCTGCGACGGCACGGGCTGGTTCCGGGGCAGCCACACACAACTGGACGGGCTGATTACTTACCTGCGAGAGCATGGTGAGGGCCCTGTGCAGCACCGCATGTTTTTCCCTCAGCCTGAGGGGCACCCTGAGTTGTTCGATAGCTACTAACCCATGATCCTCTCCATCCTGACCATCCTCGGCGCTCTGTACGTCTGGACCCTGTGCGTTGCCGCAGGGAGGGAGCAATGAACGATGTGGCTCTACATCCCCGCATCCTTTCTCTCTGCTCCGGCATCGGAGGACTCGATCTCGGAATCGGACTGGCGCTTCCAGGCGCTCGAACGGTCTGTTTCGTGGAGAGGGAGTACCCGGTCTGCGAAGTCCTGGCGGCTCGCATGGAAGAAGGGTCGATTGAGCCCGCTCCTATTCACACGGATCTCCGAGCCTTCGATGGCCGACCGTGGCGTGGCCGGGTGGATATCGTCGCTGCCGGATACCCTTGCCAGCCTTTCTCGGTTGCGGGGAAGCGGCGAGGAGAGGAGGACGAGCGCCACCTCTGGCCCGACGTCTTGCGAATCATTGGCGAGGTGGGACCGAGCCTCGTCTTCCTGGAGAACGTCGCAGGCCACCTTCGACTGGGATTCGACCGAGTTCTCGGGGACCTTGCCGACCTCGGGTTCGATGCGGAGTGGAGCCTTGTACGGGCGTCCGATGTTGGAGCGCCTCATCGAAGGGAGCGCCTCTTCGTGCTGGCCTACAGCCACAACGCAGGACAACGCGCAGGTGGCTGGGCAATATGCGACGAACGGGACGACGTTGGCGGGAGCCGCTCGAGTGTGGCTTGGCCTCCATGCGCAGAGGATGACTGGTCCGGGATTGAATCCAGCCTCTGGCCCATGCGTCCTGAGTCCTCGATTCGTGGAGTGGCTGATGGGCTACCCTCAAGGCTGGACCGCATCCGCGCCCTCGGCAACGCCGTTGTCCCTCAACAAGCCGCGCACGCATTCCGGGGACTCCTGATGCGTGCGATCTCTAACCTCTGACCCCTAACCAACCATGCCTACCTACGACGACACCGAGCGCGAGCAGTCGCGCGAAGACCACTTCCCCGCCCGCTGGCGGCGCCAGTACCCGAACGGGCTCACTCTGAGCCGGATCCCGACCGACGACCCTCACCTGTACGAGATCGCGGTCCTGAGCAACGCCGGGATGCTGGACATCAAGCGATACGGCGAGCAAGAGACTGGCTACATGTGGGAGCAGGTCGCCATCATTCAAGAGCACGACTTCCCGAAGGTGTGCGAGCTTGTCGCCTCGGGCGAGATCACCGGGCTTCAGGAGTTCCTGGCGGGGGACGACGAATGAACCAGCGCCAGCGCATCCTTGACTACTTGGAGTCGGGCAAGACCCTGACCCGGATCAATTCCTGGGAGGAACTCGGCATCCTCGAAGCCCCGGCTCGCATCCATGAGCTGAAGGCAGCAGGCCACGACATCCGCACCAAGACCGTCGAGGTCACGAACCGCTACGGCGAGACCGTGCGGATCGCGGAGTGGTCGATGGCACCCAAGCCCAATGTCGTACCCCTGACCAAGCGGGGCACCGAGTCCCTCTTCGAGATCGGGAAGGCCATCGTCTCCATGTACCACCAGGGATGATCTGCTACGACTACGGCGGCGTCGAGTGGCGCCTAGAGGGGTACGACCCTCCCGATCGAGGCAGGTTTCACAACGACCCGGGCGAGTGGGAGAGCATCACATTCGACGGGATCTGCGACGAGAACGACCTCATGCAGTTCTTCTGGGACTTGCTCGACCCGGGGTTCATGTACGACTTCGAGGAACACATGATCCTTGCGCTCCCCGTGGACCTTCCTGCTCGACTGGAGCAGCGGGCCAAGGACATCGACGAACTGACCAGCCTCAC
>CALKUW010000023.1 GCA_937996585.1 uncultured Flavobacteriales bacterium | reverse complement strand
ATGGTCCGCCCTCCGCGAGTGAAACCGAGGGAATCAGCCCTCATGGAATTCCGCGAACCGGGCGTGGAAGTGCGGAATCGTCTCGATGCCCTTGAAGTAGTTGAAGACGCCGTAGTGCTCATCCGGTGAATGGATGGCGTCACTGTCGAGGCCGAAGCCCATGAGCACCGTCTTCAGGCCGAGAATGCGTTCGAAGCTGGTCACGATGGGGATGCTGCCGCCCCCGCGGAAGGGGACGGGCTTGCGGCCGAAGGTGGCCTCCATGGCGGCGGCGGCGGCTTTGTAGCCTGGGTGGTCGATGGGGGTGACGGCGGGGTGGGCGCCGTGCATGATGGTCACCTCCACCTTGCAGCTGGGCGGGCAGATGGATTCGAAGTGATTCTTGAAGAGCTGGGTGATCTCGTCGGGATCCTGGTCGGGGACAAGGCGCATGGAAATCTTGGCCTTGGCCTCGGAGGCGATGACGGTCTTGGCGCCCTCGCCCGTGTAGCCACCCCATATGCCGTTGACGTCGAGGGTGGGCCGGATGGACATGCGCTCCGGTGCCGAGTAGGCCGGTTCGCCTTCGGTTCCGCCAATGTCGATGCTCCGCTTGTATTCGTCCTCGCTGAAGGGGGCTTCCGCCATGGCGGTACGCTCCTCGGTGGAGAGCTCGATGACCTTGTCGTAGAAGCCGGGCACGGTGATGCGCTGCTGGTCGTCTTTGAGCGAGGCGATGAGTTCGCAGAGGATGTTGATGGGGTTCGGGGCGGCCCCGCCGTACAGGCCGGAGTGCAGGTCCCGGTTCGGGCCGACCAGCTTGACTTCCACGTAGCTGAGGCCACGCAATCCGGTGGTGATGCTCGGAATGTCGTTGGCGATGATGCCGGTGTCGCTGACGAGCACCAGGTCTGCCGCGAGCTTTTCGCGGTTGTTCTCGAGGAAGGCGTCGAGGTGGTCGCTGCCGACTTCTTCCTCGCCCTCCACGATGAACTTGAGATTGCAGGGCTGCTGGCCGGTCTGCACCATGGCCTCGAGGGCCTTGACGTGCATGAACATCTGGCCTTTGTCGTCGCATGCGCCCCGGGCGAAGATGGCGCCCTCAGGATGCAGTTCGGTCTTGCGGATGACCGGCTCGAAGGCCGGCGAGGTCCAGAGGTCGAGCGGATCCGGCGGTTGGACGTCGTAGTGCCCGTAGACCAGGACGGTCGGCAGGGCAGGATCAACGATCCGCTCACCGTAGACGACGGGATAACCTGGGGTGGGCATGACCTCCACGTTGTCGGCGCCGGCCTTGCGCAGGTGGTCTGCCACGGATTCCGCGCAACGCATCACGTCGTCGGCGTAGGCCGGGTCGGCACTGATGGAGGGGATGCGGAGCAAATCGAACAGTTCGTCGAGGAAGCGGTCCTTGTTCTGGGCGAGGTAATCCTGTGGCGTCATGCCTGCAAGGTCGCAACCGCAATCCGCTTGGTCAATGCAAAAGGTGGCAAAAGAAGAGGGGCGGCCTCCAGAAGGAAGCCGCCCCGGTTCAAGTGGACATCAAAGCGCGATGTCGGGTTGCCCGTTCGGGGCATGCGTCATCAGCCCTGGGCTGCGAAGACCACATTGCCACGGGTGTCGGTGAATTGGACGCGCAGGAGCTTCGTTCCATAGGGCAGGGTCGAGACGAACTTGACGTAGCCGTCGACTGCCTCTTCCATGCTGCGGAAGGTCTTGGACTTGCGCGAGGTGGTGCCATCGGGCAGCAGCACGGCGGCGTCCATGGTGATGGCACCTTCGGCCACGTTGTCGTTCAGTTCCAACTGGACGCTGAAGTCGTTGGTGGTGTTCGCATCCACAGCGGCGCTGGCGGTGAAGGCGGTGAAGGAGAAGGCGAGGGCGAGGAGGGAGAAAAACTTGTTCATGACTTGAGGGATTTGAGGGTGAAAAGGGAAAAAGGGAAAGGGTTGTAGAAGATTGAATCTTGAGATGGGGAAGGAAGGATGTTCAGTTGTCGATGGAGTGGATGATCCGACCATTGCTGTCCGTGATGCGGGCGTAGATGACGGTGGATCCATCCGGTAGTTCGAAGACGAAGGTTTGGTAAGCCATCTGGGCCTGGTGCAGGTTCTTGTACCGACCGGAGAAAAAGGCACGGTTGCCATCGCGGTGGACGGCCAGCACTTCGACGGTGTAGCCCTTGGCGGCGATGTTGTCGGTGGTGACCTCGGTGGCGTCCGTCAGGTTCGTTTGCACGGTGGCAGCCTGCAGGGGGGCGGTGAAGGCGACGGCGGCGAGGACGAGGAGGGAGAAGAACTGGTTCATGGCAGTTGGGGTTTTGTGTGTGGTTGTTGTTCGTTGACAGAGCAAACATGGAGGCGGTCGTGAGCGGCTGTGTTGACCTCCTCCCACGCCCGGAAATGACAATCGTCATCGCCTGCGGTAGGGTCATGCCTCCGGTGCCCGCTGCGCCCCGGTCCATGCGGTATCTTCCGCTGCATGAACCGATTCACCTGCATTGCATCAGCCTTGTTTTTTCTGGGGATGTTCCTCGCCCCAACCGGTTTCAGGGCCCAGGACATCTTTGAGGACCATCCCGTTCGGCACATCGGACCGGGTACCATGAGCGGCCGCGTGACCGCGCTGACCGTGGACCCGACGGACCGGGACATCATCTACGCTGGAACGGCGAGCGGGGGCCTTTGGCGCAGCACTTCAAGCGGCACGACTTGGGAGCCGCTGTTCGACGACCAGGACATCCTCAGCATCGGATCGGTCGCCGTGGCGCCCTCCAACCCCGACGTGATTTGGGCGGGAACCGGCGAAGGCAATCCGCGCAACAGCCACACGTCCGGTCGCGGCATCTACCGCTCCATCGATGGCGGGACCACCTGGTCCCTGATGGGCCTCGAGGACACGCGCACCATACACCGCATCCGCATTCACCCCACCGATCCGAAGACGGTCTACGTGGGGGCGATGGGTTCCGCCTGGGGCCCGAACCCGGAGCGGGGCGTCTTCCGCACCCGCGATGGCGGTGAGACCTGGGACCACGTGTTGTCCATCGACGACACCACCGGTTGTGCAGAGATGATCATGGACCCCTCCAATCCCGACAAGCTGTTCGCGGCCATGTGGTCCTTCCAACGCGAGCCCTGGTTCTTCACCTCGGGCGGTGAAGGCAGTGGGTTGTATGTGACCCATGACGGGGGCGACAACTGGACCCGGCTCGGGGAGGACGAGGGGTTGCCCGAAGGCCAGTTGGGCCGCATGGGCCTGACGATGAGCCCGGCGGATCCGGACATCGTCTACGCGCTCATCGAGTCCAAGAAGACCGGATTGTACAAGAGCACCGACGGAGGCGAGTACTTCGAATTGGTCTCGACCAAGAACATCGGCAACCGGCCGTTCTACTATGCCGAAATCCACGCCGACCCCCAGGACCCCGACCGCCTGTTCAACCTCTACAGCATGGTGAGCGAGAGCACGGATGGCGGCCGCACCTTCGAGGTCATCCTGCCCTACAGCGGCGCCCACCCGGACCACCATGCGTGGTACCAGGACCCCAACGATTCGGACTTCATCCTCAACGGAAACGACGGCGGCATCAACATCAGCCGCGACGGGGGCGAGACGTGGAGCTTCGTCCACAACCTGCCCGTGGGCCAGTTCTACCACATCAACGTGGACGACGACATGCCTTACAATGTCTACGGCGGCCTGCAGGACAACGGTTCCTGGAAGGCGCCCGCCTACGTGTGGCACGGGGACGGCATCCGCAACGAGGATTGGCAGGAGATCAGCTTCGGCGACGGCTTCGATGTCGTGCCGATGCCCGGCGATCCGGACATGTGCTACTCCATGTCGCAGGGCGGCAACGTCTACCGCCTCCACATCCCGACGGGGGCGATGACCTACATCCAGCCCAACCACCCCGACAGCGTGGAGCTGCGCTACAATTGGAATGCGGCGATTGCGCCGGATCCCCACGACCCCAACGGGGTCTACTTCGGCAGCCAATTCGTGCACCATAGCGCTGACCGCGGCCAATCGTGGAAGATCCTGTCGCCCGACCTGACGACGAACGATCCGGAGAAGCAGAAGCAGGCCGAAAGCGGTGGCTTGACCATCGACGCCACCAACGCTGAGAACCACACGACGCTGCTGTGCATCACCCCGCATTCCGGACGGCCGCAGGAGATCTGGGCGTCCTCGGACGACGGCATGCTCCACCGCACCGTGAACGGTGGTGATACCTGGGAGTCGCTCGCGGACCGGTTGAAGGGCCTGCCGGCCGGCAGCTGGATCCCGCAGGTGCGCATTTCGCCCCACAACCCCGATGAGGTCTATGTGGCGGCCAACAATTACCGCCGCAACGATTGGACGCCCTACCTCTACCGCACCCGGGATGGGGGCGCGAAATGGGAGCGCATCGTGGACGGTAATGACGTGTTGGGCCACGTGCAGTGCGTCCTGCAGGACCCGATTGAGCCCAAGCTGATCTGGTGTGGCACCGAACAGGGGCTCTGGTGGAGCCACGATGGCGGAAGCCAATGGCAGCGCTGGACCGATGGTGTTCCTGCCGTGCCGGTGCGCGACATCGTTCTGCAGGAGCGCGAGTCGGACCTGGTGCTCGGTACGTTTGGTCGGGGCGTGTACATCATCGATGGCCTCGAGGTGGTCCGGGCCTATGTGGCGGCCGGCGCCGATGAGGAATTCGGTGGAGCCGCCTGCACCATGTTCCCGCCGGATGCGGGGGTGATGGCCGAATGGCGCCGCCCTGCTGGTGAGCGCTTCCCGGCCGACGGCTACTGGTCCGGGGAGAACAAGGGCCGCGGGGTGCGCATGCACTGCCACTTCAATGGCGACAGTCTGGATGCCGTGGGTAAGGGAGAAGTCTTCGTGGTGCACGTGCTCGATGCGTCGGGCGATACGGTGCGCACCATGGACGCCGAGCCCGAGGCCGGCATGGACATGCTCCGTTGGGACATGCGCGGTACGGGTTCGTTCTGGCCTTCGCGCCGCAAGCGCGACAAGGATGCCCGCCCCGGTGGCGGGTTCCCGGTGTCGCCGGGCAACTACACGATGGTGCTCAACCTCGAGGGCGATTCCTCCGTGGTGGAATGGGGCCGCATGGACGTGCAGGTGATGGCTGACCCCCGCAGGGCTTCGTCCGCTGAGGTGCAGGATGCCCAGCGCGCCCACATGGACAAGGTGTACGGTGTGGTGGGACGCGCCGATGCGGTCTACGAGGAGCTGAAGCGCATGCGCCGGGCGGGCGATGCGGTGTCCGACCGGATGCGCCACGCCAAGCGTTCGCTGGCCAAGGGTGACACGACCTACAAGCCGGTCAAGACCCTCGCCGATTCACTCGACGGTGAATGGACCGCCTTGGATGAGCGCTTCTTCACGCCGGAGGACTTCAACGGATACGATGCGGTCGTCCGCATCCAGGACCGCCTGTGGCACGCGATGAGCTATGCCGACGGTGGTCTGGCCGCACCCGGCAGCAATGCTGACGATGCGCTCAAGGCGCTGGGTCGGGCAGTGACCGCTGCGGAGCGTCACTTGGCGACCATCCGCGAGGGCGTCTTTGCCGAATGGCGCTCTGCCGTGGAAGCCGCCGACTGGCCGCTTTTCGGGGAATTCGAGGAATGAGGGTGGCCCTCCCCCGGTTGTGACACCGGGGGAGGACAGCCCATCATTCGCAGGCGTTCGAGAACTCGCCGAGCACCATCAGCA
>CALKUW010000022.1 GCA_937996585.1 uncultured Flavobacteriales bacterium | reverse complement strand
GATGAGGACGAGGTTCTGGGCTGCACCGATACCGCAGCATGCAACTATGAGGGTGCCACCGATGAGGATGGGTCCTGCATCTTCGTCGGAGACGCCTGCGATGACGGCAATGCCTTGACCCTCGGGGATGTCTACACCAACTGCGGCTTGCCCAACTACGGTTGCCAGGGCGTCGGACCTCAGGTCATCTGGAAGGAGACCTTCGGTGATGAGCCCATCCTCGGCTACGGATACGACGGTACGAGCAACACGGCGGCCGGCGAAACCGAGTGGAGCATCACATTCGGCGGGGAGACGGACTACTTCATGACGGTGTTGTCAGGGGATACCATCTTCGAGGGTGTCGATACGGACTTTGAGTGCGTTTGGACTTCCCGTGTCATCGATGTCAGTGGATTCTCCGAACTCGAAGTGACCGCCGCATTCCAGGAAAGTGGAAGAATGGAGGCCTCCGATTTCATTCGATTCGAATACATCCTCGATGGAGCCACCACGGTGCTGGCGACATACAGCGACGATTTCACTTCCACCACCTTCCCGTTGACCGGCATTCCCGATGGTTCCAGCCTGCAACTGCAGGTGGTGGCCTCGACCAATGCCAATGGGGAGCGCATGGGCTTCGATGACCTGTACGTGTACGGTGTGGCCAACTGCCTCGACAGCGATGGGGATGGCGTCTGCGATGACATCGATGCCTGCATCGACGCCACGGCCTGCAACTTCACGGACCCGGCAGCAACGGAGTGCCTGTTCAATGACGCCTGCGGCATCTGCGGCGGCCCCGGCGAGATTTACGAGTGCGGATGTTCCGACATCCCAGCCGGCGACTGCGATTGCAACGGCAATCAGCTCGATGCGTGCGGTGTATGTGGCGGTGACGGCATTCCGGCCGGCGACTGCGATTGCTTCGGCAACCAGGCCGACGCGATCGGGGTGTGTGGCGGCGACTGTACCGCCGACGCCGATGGGGATGGCATCTGTGACGACGTCGACGACTGCATCGGCACGCTTGATGCCTGCGGTGTCTGCAATGGACCGGGCATTCCCGCCGGCGATTGCGACTGCTTCGGCAACCAGTTGGACGCCATCGGAGTGTGCGGCGGAACCTGCGCTGCGGATGTGGATGCGGACGGCATCTGTGATGATGTCGACCCGTGTGTGGGCGAGGAGGATGCCTTGGGGGTCTGCGGGGGTGATTGTGCCGCCGATGCCGACTCCGACGGAATCTGCGACGATGTGGACGACTGCGTGGGCCAATACGACGCCATCGGCGTCTGCAATGGGGATTGCCCGGCGGACCTGGACGGCGATGGTGTCTGCGACAACGCGGAGGTGCCCGGCTGCACGGACGCAAGCGCGTGCAACTACGACGCTGCCGCCACGGACGAGGACGGCTCCTGCATCTTCGTCGGGGACGCCTGTGATGACGGCAATGCCCTGACGCTGGGAGACGTCTACACCGACTGCGCCCTACCCAACTTCGGCTGCCAGGGCTTCGGCCCCGAGGTCATCTGGAAGGAGACCTTCGGCGATGAGCCCTTCCTTGGATACGGCTACGACGGTGCGAGCAATACGGCGGCCGGCGAAACCGAGTGGAGCATTTCCTTCGGCGGTGAAACCGACTATTTCCAGACCGTCCTCTCAGGCGATACGATTTTCGAAGGCAGCGATATGGACTTCGACTGCGTATGGACCTCTCGCCACATCGACGTCAGTGGGTACACGGAGCTGGAGGTGACGGCCGCGTTCCAGGAGGCTGGCAGGATGGAAGGATCGGATTTCATCCGCTTCGAATACATCCTCGACGGGGTGACCACGGAGCTGGTGACCTATGCGGACGACTTCACCTCCGCCACCTTCCCGCTGACCGGCATTCCCGATGGGTCGACCCTGCAGCTGCAGATCGTGACCTTCACCAATGCCAACGGCGAGCGCATGGGCTTCGATGACCTGTACGTGTACGGAGTGCCCAATTGCTTGGATGCCAACGGAAACGGCATCTGTGATGACAACGAGGGCTGCACCGATGCTGCGGCGTGCAACTACGACCCCAACGCCACCCTCGACGATGGGTCCTGCGAGTCACTCAGTTGCGTGGGTTGCACCGATTCGGGCGCCTGCAACTACGATCCGTCAGCCACGATCGATGACGGATCCTGCGAGTCCCTGAGCTGTGCCGGTTGTACCGATGCCACCGCGTGCAACTACGATGCCTCGGCCACCCTCGACGATGGGTCCTGCACCTATCCGGCTGCGGCCAACCTCGACTGCGACGGCAATTGCCTGAACGACGTCAATGCCAACGGCATCTGCGATGAGGAGGAGGCCTTCGGTTGTACCGATCCGACGGCGTGCAACTACGACCCCACCGCCACGTTCGACGACGGGTCCTGCGAGTCGCTGAGCTGTCTCGGTTGTACCGATCCGACGGCGTGCAACTACGACCCCACGGCGACCATCGATGACGGCTCTTGCCTGGCGAGCGGATGTGCAGGTTGCACGGATCCGACCGCGTGCAACTACGATGCGAATGCCCTCTCGGATGACGGGTCCTGTACCTTCCCGGCTGCGGCCAACCTCGACTGCGACGGCAACTGTCTGAATGATCTGGACAGCGACGGCGTCTGCGATGAGGACGAAGTCTCCGGCTGTGATGACGCTGCTGCGTGCAACTATGACGCATCAGCGACGGACAATGACGGATCCTGCATCTTCGTCGGGGACGCCTGTGATGACGGCAATGCCCTGACGCTGGGAGACGTCTACACCGACTGCGGCCTGCCCGACTTCGGTTGCCAGGGCTTCGGACCGCAGGTCGTATGGAAGGAGACTTTCGGTGATGAGCCCTTTTTGGGCTATGGCTACGACGGCACGACCAATACGGCCGCCAACGAGCCAGAATGGAGCATCTCCTTCGGTGGTCAGACCGACTACTTCCAGACCGTGCTCTCCGGGGACACCATCTTCGAAGGGGTCGACATGGATTTCG
>CALKUW010000021.1 GCA_937996585.1 uncultured Flavobacteriales bacterium | reverse complement strand
AGGCGAATTTCCCATCGACGTCCGCAAGGAGGGCATGATCCACACGGCGACCTATGCCCGCCACCCATTCGACGTGGTCGGCTGGGACGGGTACCATTTCCCCTACGCCTTCTCCATCCACGACTTCGAGCCCATCACCGGCCGGGTCCACCAGCCACCGCCGGTCCACCAGACCTTCGAGACGGACGCCTTCGTCATCTGCAGCTTCTGCCCGCGGCTGTACGACTACCACCCCAAGAGCATCCCCGCCCCATACAACCACAGCAACATCGATTCGGATGAGGTGCTGTACTACGTGGAGGGCAACTTCATGAGCCGCAAGGGCATTTCGCGCGGTGACCTGACGCTGCACCCGGGCGGCATTCCACACGGCCCGCACCCCGGCACCTACGAGGGCTCGATCGGCAAGACCGGCACCGCCGAGCTCGCCGTCATGGTGGACACCTTCCGCCCGCTGCGCCTCACCCAACAGGCCCTCGACATCGAGGACGGTGGCTACCACCAGAGCTGGCTGGGCTACACCCCTTCGAAAATCGACTGAACCCTGCAATGACCATGGAACAGCAGACCCCGCAACCCGAGATCGTCGTCCCCGAGGCGGACGACTTCCTGCCCCTGCTCGGCACCGATCACGTCGAGCTGATCGTCGGCAACGCCAAGCAGAGCGCGTACTACTACATGAACGCTTGGGGCTACCAGCCGCTGGCCTACAAGGGGCTGGAAACCGGCAGTACCGACAGTGTGAGCTACGTGCTGCGCCAGGACAAGATCACCCTCGTCCTGACCACGCCACTGGTAGCGGGCGGTCCGCTCAACGACCACCTCAACCGGCACGGCGATGGCGTGAAGGCCGTCGCGTTGTGGGTGGACGATGCGGAAAAGAGCTGGAAGGAGACCACATCGCGCGGAGCGGTGAGCGCCTTCGCACCCGAGACGCGGGAGGACGCGGGCGGCAAGGTGGTGCTGAGCGGCATCGAGACCTACGGCGACACCATCCACGTCTTCGTGGAGCGCAAAGCGTACAACGGCGTGTTCCTGCCGGGCTACGAAGCGTGGAATCCGACCGGGGGTGCTGCGGCCGTCGGCCTCAAGTACATCGACCACATGGTCGGCAACGTCGGCTGGGGCGAGATGAACACCTGGTGCGAGTTCTATGCCAAGGTGATGGGCTTCGCGCAGCTGATCTCCTTTGACGACAAGGACATATCCACCGAGTACACCGCCTTGATGTCCAAGGTGATGAGCAATGGAAACGGGCGCATCAAGTTCCCGATCAACGAGCCCGCCGAAGGCCGGAAGAAGTCCCAGATCGAGGAGTACATCGACTTCTACCAGGGCGCCGGCGTCCAGCACATCGCCGTAGCGACCGACAACATCATCGAGACCGTCACCGAACTGCAGGCGCGGGGCATCGAGTTCCTTCGGGTGCCCGGATCCTACTACGACACGGTGCTCGATCGGGTCGGCGAGATCGACGAAGATTTGGAGCCCCTGCGCGACCTCGGCATCCTGATCGACCGGGACGACGAGGGTTACCTGCTGCAGATCTTCACGAAGCCCGTCGTGGACCGGCCGACGATGTTCTTCGAGATCATCCAACGCAAGGGGGCCCAGAGCTTCGGCAAAGGCAACTTCAAGGCGCTCTTCGAAGCGATCGAACGCGAGCAGGCCCAGCGTGGCACTCTCTGATACAGCTCCGACTCCAGCGCTCTGCTGGGATGGTGTCTCCGTTTCAATCGGAGACCAGGTCGTGCTGCGGGACATCAACCTGACCCTCGAGCCCGGCCGTACACTGGCCCTTGTGGGCGAAAGCGGATCCGGAAAGACCATGTGCTGCATGGCGGCCCTGGGACTCCTGCCGGATGGAGGGCGCCTGGCCTCGGGCAGCATCCACGGGCCGGATGGCTGCTGGGCTTCCGGCAATGGCGAGACCTTGGTGCCCATTCCGAGGGGCCGAACCGTCACCATGGTGTTCCAGGAGCCCATGACCAGCCTCAACCCGACCATGCGCTGCGGTCAGCAGGTCGCCGAGGTGATCCGGCGCCACCAGGGCATCTCCGCCCAGGAAGCTCAACAACAGGTGCTGGAGCTCTTCCATGAGGTGCAGCTTCCCGAACCAAGGCGGGCATGGTCCTCCTACCCCCATGGGCTTTCCGGAGGTCAGAAGCAACGGGTCCTCATCGCCATGGCGTTGGCCAACAGCCCCGACATCATCCTGGCGGATGAACCGACCACCGCACTGGACAGCACCCTGAGGGCCGAGTTGCTCGACCTCATCGCCGACATACAGAAGCGCCGCGGGCTGGCGCTCGTACTGGTGACCCACGACATGGACGTGGTGGAGCGCGCCGCCGACCATGTGGCGGTGCTCAAGGAAGGCCGTGTCGTAGAGCAGGGGCCGGTGGCGGATGTGCTCCAGCGTCCTCAAGACCACTACACCCGCGGATTGCTCGCCTGCCGGGTGCCGCGGTCCGGAAGACCTACTCCCCTGCCCGTCCTTTCCGATTTCTTGGGGGGCGAAGCCGTTGATGTCACGCGCGAACAACTCCGCCCGCCGGCTGAGGACGCCCCTGTGCTGCTCGACATCAAAGGGGCCTGCAAGACCTATCCGGGGGCCGATGTACCGGCCTTGTCCGAGGTCGATCTGTCCCTTCGCCAGGGCGGGACATTGGGCATCGTGGGGGGCAGTGGTTGCGGGAAGACGACACTTGCGCGGGCCATCCTGGGCCTGCACCGCCTGGACCGCGGCTCCATCACGCTCGATGGGCAGTCCGTTCAGGACCTGGAGACAGACCAGGTGCGGCATATCCGCTCCAACGTGGGTCTGGTCTTCCAGGACCCCCGATCGGCCCTCAACCCACGGCGGCGGGTCGGGGATGCCATCGAGGAAGTGCTCATCCGGTGGGGTCATGGCAAGGCCGAGGCCGATCGGGAAGCCCGCAAACTCATCACGGCCGTCGGCCTTGAGGAGGATGCCCTGAACCGCAAGCCCGACGCTTTTTCCGGCGGCCAGCGTCAGCGCATCGTCATCGCACGGGCGCTGGCGGCCGATCCCAAGCTGCTGATCTGCGACGAGGCCGTGGCTGCGCTCGATGTGAGCGTACAGGCCCAGGTGCTGAACCTGCTCGTGGAACTCCGGCGTGAACGCGGCCTCGCCCTCCTCTTCATCAGCCACGATCTCGGCGTCGTCCGGTACCTGTGCGACCACACCGTGGTGATGGATGCAGGGCGGGTGGTCGAGTCGGGGTCAAGCGATGCCATTTGGGCCTCACCGGCCCATGAAGTCACCCGAAGACTGCAGTCTGCCGGAGGGGGTGCGATTGCCTAATTTCGGGCCATGTCCGAAGCCCCGCTCGTCACGGAGGAGCTCCACGGCAACATCGCCTGTTGGACCCTCCAGAGACCCAAACAACTGAACGCCCTCAACGGCGCGCTGATCGAGGCCCTCGGGGCCATGGTCGAGGAGGTACAGCATCGTGATGAAGTCCGCTGCGTCATCCTCACAGGGTCCGGCGACAAGGCCTTCGTGGCCGGTGCCGACATCAAGGAGTTCGCCGATTTCGACAGCGTCGCCGGTCGCCGCCTGGCCGAGCATGGGCAGCGTACCCTGTTCGATGCCATCGCATTGTCCAGCAAGCCCTTCATCGCTGCCATCGGCGGATTCGCCCTTGGCGGGGGACTGGAACTCGCCCTGGCCTGCCATGTGCGCATCGCCTCGGACAACGCCCGGATGGGGCTGCCTGAGGTCACGCTCGGTCTCATTCCGGGCTACGGTGGAACGCAGCGCCTCTCCCGCATCATCGGCCGCGGGCGCGCCATGGAGATGATCCTCAGCGCCCGTATGGTCAAGGCGGCTGAAGCCCTGGGCTGCGGCCTGGTCAGCGCTTCCGTTCCCCGGGAATCCCTGATGGAGGAGGCGCTGCGGGTGGCACAGGGCCTGGCGGCCAACAGCCCGAAGGCACTCGCCGCCGCCATCCGCGCCGTTCAAGCCAGTGGCACCCCCGAAGGGTACGAGGTGGAGATCGACCAGTTCGGCCGCTGTTTCGCCAATGAGGATTTCAAGGAGGGCGTTGCCGCCTTCCTCGAGAAGCGCAAGCCCGACTTCCCCGGCAAATGAGCAGCGTCCAGAAAGTCACGGTCCGCGTGGCCACGGCCAGAGGTGCCGCGCTGCCTGAATACGCCACGCCCCAGAGTGCAGGCATGGACCTCAGGGCCGCCTTGGAAGGGCCCGTGGTGCTGGAACCCGGCGCCCGCATGCTGATCCCAACCGGGCTCCACATAGAACTGCCCCCGGGATACGAAGCCCAGGTGCGGCCGCGCAGTGGACTCGCCTACAAGCACGGCTTGACCGTCCTCAATTCACCCGGTACCATCGACGCGGACTACCGCGGCGACATCGGGGTGATCCTCATCAACCATGGGCAGGCCGCGTTCACCATCGAACCCGGGGAGCGCATCGCCCAACTCGTCGTGGCGCCCTATTCCAGGGTGGAGTGGGCGCCCGTGCAAGACACTGCCGCACTCGCCGTCTCCGAGAGGGGGTCGGGCGGATTCGGCCATACCGGAACTTCATGAACCTCATCATTCCCATGGCAGGAAGGGGCAGCCGCCTGCGCCCCCACACGCTGACCGTTCCCAAGCCGCTCGTGCATGTGGCCGGGAAGCCCATCGTGCAGCACCTCGTGGAGGACCTCGCCGCCATGAGCCCGCGTCCCTTCAAAAACATCGCCTTTGTCATCGGGGATTTCGGGGAACAGGTAGAGTCCGACCTGCTCTCGCTCGCGGAGCAGCTCGGTGCCCAGGGCCACATTTGCCACCAGGACCAGCCGCTCGGCACCGCACATGCGGTGTGGTGTGCCCGGGAATGGGTGGACGGTGAAACCGTTGTCGCTTTTGCAGATACCCTTTTCCGCGCGGACTTCACGCTGGATGGCGCGGCCGACGGCCACATCTTCGTCAAGCGCATCGAGGACCCTCGCCAATTCGGCGTGGTGGTGCTGGATGCGGAGGGCACCATCGCCGAGTATGCGGAAAAGCCCGAAACGCCCGTTTCCAACCTGGCGATGATCGGCATCTACCATTTCAGTGACGGCGCTGCCCTGCAGCGGGAAATCCAAGGCCTCATCGACAACGGAGCCGAGGCCATGAAAGGGGGTGAATACCAATTGCCCGATGCCTTCCGCGCCCTGACGTCCCAAGGCGCCCGTTTCCTCCCGGGCGAAGTCAGCGCCTGGATGGACTGTGGCAACCGCCAGGTTACCGTGGAAACGAACGGCCGCATGCTCGAATTCATGGGCGAAAAAGCCACCGCCTCACCCGAGGCCACAGTGGAGGACAGCGTGATCATCCCACCCTGCATCATCCAGGATGGCGCGGTTGTCCGGGGGTCCATCGTTGGGCCCCGCGTCACCATCGGTCCCCGCACCGTGGTGGAGCGGAGCGTGTTGAGCGACAGCCTGATCGGCAGTGACAGCAGCCTGTCCGGTGTCAACCTCGCCGGTTCCATGATCGGCAACCACGCCGTGGTTTCCCGTCGAAGCGAGGACCTGAGCCTCGGTGATTTCTCCGCCTCCGAATGATCCTGCGGACCACATACCGCTGCGCATGGTTGGCGATGGCCGCGCTGCTCGTCGGAGGATGTAGCGTCCTCGGTGGTGGGATGGCGACCGATGCCGAGGGCCTGGAACAGGTCGACCCTGATTTCCACAACGCCTATTACGCAGCACAGGTGGCCAAGGTCAAGGGCGACCGCACCGGCGCCCGGGAATCGCTGCTCGCCTGCCTCGATGCGGCGCCCGAAGCGGCCGTCGTGCACTTCGAACTGGCGCGGATCGAACGGATGGAAGGCCAATGGACGGCAGCGATGACTGCCGTGGAACGGGCCGTGGTACTCGATGGCGAGAACCCCTGGTACCGCAGGGAGCTCGCCGAGATTGCCCTCGAGCTCGGACGCAATGCTGAGGCCGATGCAGCGCTGGAATGGCTGCTCGTGAACAAGCCCGAGGACGACGTCGCCGCCATGATGCTGCTCGACCTCCGAGCGGCGGAAGGCCGTTATGGGGAGGCCCTAGAAGTAGTGGACGTGCTGGAGAAGGAGTGGGGACCGGATGCCGAATGGCACCTGGAGCGGCACCGGTTGAACATGGCTGCCGGCAAGCTGGACGAGGCCCTGGGCAACCTGGCAGATCTCGAGCGCGATTTTCCCGAGGTCGTGGAGGCACCCTTGCAACGCGCCCGCATCCTGAATACCCTCGGTCGCTCGGAAGAGGCGGAATCCGTCCTGAGCAACGCACTCGAGCGCACCGGCAATGGCCGGCTGCACCTCGAATGGGCGCACGTGCTCACCGCAAAGGGCGAGACGGACGCGGCCAGGGAGCACGTCCGTGCGGCCTTCACCGCCCCCGGCGTGCCCCTCGAAGAGAAATTGGACATCGCCTGGACCTACATCGAACTGGCCGAAATCCAAGCAGACCTGCGGCCGGAGACCGGGCGTCTGGTCGACCTCCTCGTGCAGGCCCACCCCGAAGCCGCCGAACCTCTGGAGCTCCGCGCCGCCCTACTCGACATACAGGGCGATGCGGAAGGGGCACTCGCCGCACTCGAAGAGGCCTTGGAAAGGGACGCCAATTCGGCTGAACGCTGGCTGGAGGCTTGCCAGTTGGCCATCTCTACCGGACAATGGGAGCGGCTCAATGGCCTGTCCGAAAGCGCGGGCAGCATGTTCCCCAACCTGCCCGTCTTCCCCTATTTCCGGGGCATGGCCTACATGGAAACCGGCGAATACCGCAGTGCCGAGCGCCAATTGAAGATGGCCCGCAACCTCATCGTGGACCGCCCGGACTTCGAGTCGGACGTGTTGACCATGCTCGCGCAGATTGCCCATGAACAACGGGACCATCCCACCTCGGATGACTGGTTCGAGCTGGCCATCGAGGTGAATCCGCAAAACATACTGGCCCTCAACAACTACGCCTACTATCTGGCGGTGCGGGGCGAAAAAACCGCCCGGGCCGTGGAAATGGCGGCGCGGGTGGTGGCCCTGTCACCGGGTGACGCCAATTTCGAGGACACCTATGCGTGGGCGCTGTTCCGGGACGGTGATGCCGAGGAAGCCTTGACCTGGATCGAATTGGCCCTGGCGCACGAAGGTGAACGTCCTTCCGCCACCGTACTCGAACACGCCGGAGACATCCTGTCCACCCTCGGTCGGACGGAGGAAGCCAAGGCGAAATGGCGTGCGGCACTGGCAGCGGGTGGCGACCCAACGAACCTCCAACCAAAGCTGGGCGAAGAATGAGGGGAGTGTGCCTGTTCCTGGCCGTGGTCATTGCCACAGGATGCACCAACATGCGCCGCCTGGAGCGTGGGAAGCCCATCCGCTCGGAAAGCGCCAGTGCCATCCTCAGGAAGCACCTGGCGACCAATGCCCAGCCCCAATGGGCCGCCATGCGCATGCAGGTGGAAGCGGACATCGCAGGGGACCGCAACTCCTTCAAGGTCAATGCCCGCATGCGGCGGGACTCTGCCATCTGGATGAGCATCACGCCTGCCCTCGGAGTCGAGGCCGCGCGCATCGTCCTAACGAAGGACTCCGTGCGGTTCCTGTCCAAGGTGCCTGGAAACCGGTTCGGATACCTGGGCACCTATGCTGCCTTCGACAGCCTGCTCGTCACAGAGCTGTCCTACGAAATGGCACAGCGCATCATCACGGGCGAGGCCATCAACCTGCTCGATGAGGACAGCAAATACGTGTCCAAGGTCGATGGGCGGGAACACCTGCTGATCAGCAAATACAAGCGGCGTGTCCGACGGCTGGTCGGGGTGAAGGAGAAGGAGATCAACCCAGAGGACAGCCTGTCCGTGGAGGCCACTCCGGAAGTGCAGGAACGCGTCCTCAGCCGTTCCGACGACGAGGACCTGCTCGTGAAGCGATACTGGTTCGATGGGTTGGGTTACCAATTGACCCGGACAAAGTTCGACGACCTCTACAACGGCCGGTCCGTAGAAATCGGGCACGGCAGTTTCGAGCCCGAAGCCGGCGGTTGGATTCCCCACCGGACGGAACTGATCATTTCGTCGCCCTCCGGAGCACACAGTGTCGCCATAGAAATCCTGCGCGCCCGCTACGACAAGGAGTACCCGATGCCGTTTGAAATCCCCGAAGAATTCGAGCTGAGGGATGGTTTCTGATCGCGCTTTCACCGGACTCGTTGCGTTGGTGCTGTGTTGTTGCGCGCTGCAGGGTGCTGCACAGAAGAACAGCCAGGCCGAGCTCGAGGCCGAGAAAGCGGCCATCACGGCGCGCATCGCCGCGACACAGGCCCTGCTCAAATCGGCCCGGGACGACCAGCAGCGGACGACGGGGGAATTGGCCATCCTCAAGGAGGACCTCGCCTTGCGACAACAGCTCCTCTCCAACCTCGAAAGGGAGCGCCGCCGGGCCGAGCAGCGGCTCGACGCACGCAAATCGAGCGTGGAGGCGGCCGATGAGCAATTGCGCGCACTCAAGGAGGAATACGCCGGGATGATCCGGCTTGCGGCCAGGCTCGAGAGCCAAGACGCCCTGTGGAGCCTTCTGCTGGACGCCGAAGGTGCCGTGCAGGTCCTGAGGAGGCTGCTGTTGATCGAAGAGTACGGCCGTTCGCGGAGGGCGCAGGCGGATATGATTGCGGCTTCCACGGCATCGCTTCGCGGGGAGTTGGATTCCCTGCGCCGGGAACGCGCCTCGCTGGTGGACGTGGAGGGCGAACTGCGTTCGGAAAGGGACGCTGCCCGGCAGGGTGCCCGCAGGCAGGAAGTGCTCCTGTCCGAGCTGCGTTCTCAGGAGCGCGAACTCAAGGACCAGCTGGCCCGGGAGGAAGCCCGACGGGCGGAGTTGGGCAAGGCCATCGACCGCATCATTGCAGAGGCGCGGCGCGCTTCCAGTGGTGAGGCCGGTTTCGCTGCTACCCCTGAAGGACAGGTCATCGGTGCCGAATTCAAGGCCAACAAGGGCAAGCTGCCGTGGCCGGTGTCGGAAGGCGTCGTGGTCGGCCGCTTCGGTACGCACAATCACCCCACCCTGCCCGGCATCAAGATCGAACGGAGGGGGGTCGATATCGCGACCGGTGAAGGCGCGGCCGTATCCGCCGTCTTCAGCGGTCGGGTCTCCAACGTCATCTCCATTCCCGGTGGCGGCATGGTCGTCATGGTGGACCACGGATCCCACCGCACCGTCTACGCCAACCTCGCACAGGTGGTCGTGTCGGATGGGCAGGACGTCATCACAGGGCAACGGCTCGGCTCCGTGCTCGACCTCGGCAATGGACACCGCGCCCACTTCGAAGTGTGGGACGCGAGCGGCAGCACCCCCCTGAACCCGGAATCCTGGATCGCGCGATGAAGTATGCGTTGATCGGAAATCCCAATTGCGGGAAGACTTCATTGTTCAACCTCCTGACCGGTTCTCGCGCCAAGGTGGCCAACCTGCCGGGGGTCACCGTGGAGCCCGTCGTGGCAGAGGTGAAGCCTTCCCTGACCCCTGACGGCCGGATTTCGTTGGTGGACCTCCCGGGAACCTACAGCATGTACCCCAAAGCGCCGGACGAGGCTGTGACCCGGGACGCGCTGTTCAACCCGGAACACCCCCACCGACCTGACGGCGTGGTCCTCGTGCTGGATGCCGCCAACCTGAAGCGCAACCTCTACCTCACGCTGCAGGTCCTCGAATTGGGTATGCCCAGTGTCGTGGTGGTCAATGAGACCGCGCCCACGAGCTGGTCCCGTTCCGCCCTCGAGGAAGCTTTGGGCTGCCCCGTTCTCGCCGTGCACGCCTTGAAGGGGACCGGTACGAAGGCCTTGCTCGAGGTGATGTCGGACGGATTGCCCCGACCCAGTGGCGAGACGCGCCTCGATCCGGGTGCACGCGGTTGGCGGACCAGGGTCGACCTCGCATCGCTCAATGCCGCCCTCCCCCACCTCGGTGCTGCGGGGGTGGAACTCCTGGTGACTTCCGGGGAAACCCCGGAATGGCTGTCCCGGGACAACGTGGACGCGCTCGAAGCGGCAAGGGCGGCTACGGGATGTGGCTCAGCCGAACTCCAATTGGGCGAGGCGGCACATCGCAGCCGCCAGGTGCGTGAGATCGCCACACGGACCTTGGGCCAGAACCCCCCTGCCAGCCGTTCGATCACCGCCCGCATCGACCGGGTCCTGACGCACCGTTTCGCCGGCCTGCTCATTCTGATGGGGATTTTCTTCCTCATCTTCCAGGCCGTCTACTCTTGGGCGACCTGGCCCATGGACCTCATCGACGCCGGTATGGCCAGCCTCATGGAAGCGTGCCGCAGCGCCCTGCCTTCGGGATGGTGGACGGACCTGCTGGTCGATGGCCTCCTTGCCGGCCTTGGGGGCGTCGTCATCTTCGTCCCCCAGATTGCCCTGCTCTTCGGAGCCATCGCTGCGCTGGAGGAAAGCGGGTACATGACGCGGGTTGCCTTCATGAACGACCGCTGGCTGCGCGCCCTGGGGTTGGACGGCCGTTCGGCCATTCCTTTGCTGGGCGGGTTCGCCTGTGCCATACCTGCCATCCTCGGGGCCCGGACGATTCCCGGGAAGCGCGAGCGCTTGTTGACCATCCTGATCACACCGTGGATGACGTGCTCAGCCCGGCTTCCGGTGTACCTCTTCCTCATCGGATTCGTCGTACCCTCCCAACCTTGGGGGCCCGGCGGCTGGCTCAACCTGCAGGGCGTCTTCCTCTTCGGGATCTATGCGGCGGGATTGTTCGCGGGACTGATGATGGCCTGGATCCTGAACAAGGGGATACCCGCATCCGCTCCCACCCACTTCCTGCAGGAGTGGCCGCCCTACCGGGTGCCTTCGATGAAACGGACACTCGAACAGGTCTGGATGCAAGCAAGGGGATTCGTGGAAGGGGCGGGCAAGGTCATCGTGGTAGTCTCCATCATCCTATGGGTACTGTCCAACACGGCGCCCGGCGGGTTCGGGGAGGTCGATGATGTCCACCAACCCCGTGTGGAAGCCGTTTCTGGAGCGGAACAGGAACAGGCCGAGCGGGATTGGCAGGCTGCCCGGATGGACGCCTCCTGGTCCGGCCGGCTCGGTGCCTTCATCGAACCGGTCATTGCCCCGCTGGGTTACGACGGTCGGATGGGCGTCGCCCTCATCGCCTCCTTTGCCGCTCGCGAAGTGTTTGTCGGCACCATGGCCACCCTCTATGCCGCTCCGGACAGCGACGAGGGGATCGGACAGCTCAAGGAGCGGCTCGCCACGGAGCGCAACCCGAAAACCGGGCAGCCCATCCTGACGGCCGCCACGGCCATGTCGCTCATCGTGTTCTACATGCTGGCCATGCAGTGCATCTCGACCATCGCCATCGTGCGACAGGAATTGGGCAGCTGGAACCTGGCCGCGATGCAGGCGGTCGGCATGACGCTGCTGGCCTACTTCGCGGCGTGGGGCACGTTCGCCCTGCTCAGCTGATCGGCTCGACCCACATGAGGTCTGCCTGCTCTTTGCGGAGGGTGACCACATTTCCTCCCGTGGCCACGGCCAACGGATCTCCTA
>CALKUW010000020.1 GCA_937996585.1 uncultured Flavobacteriales bacterium | reverse complement strand
GTTGAAGATGAGGTCGTAAGTGTCGGGCATGTCGCCGAACATGGCCATGCCTCCTCCGCCGACGCGCTGCTGCTCCTTCATCCGGCGCATGAACTCGCTCTGCGTGATGGTGACCGGTGGCGCGGTGGGGGACATGGGGGCGAAGGCGACCTTGTAGACGGTCTTATCCGGCACCAGTCCTTCGAACTCCTCCTTGAGTGCGGTCTGCTGCTCCTCGGTCAGCGCGCTCTCCGGTGCATCGTCCTTCGGAATCAGACGGTCGACGATGTCCGCATCGACCCGGCGGAACTGGACCTTGGCGTCGCCCGAGGACATCTCCAGCTTCTGGATGAGGTGGGAGGTCAACGGGCTCTCGAGGTGGAGTACCGTGTAGCCGGCCTCACGGGCGGCGGACACATAGCCGTGCTGGCCTTCCGGATCGGGCGTGTACAGGATCACCACATTGCCGTCCTTGTCCGTGTGGGTCTCCTTGACCGCTTCGAGGAGCTCCTCCATGGTGCGGTGGGTGCCCTCGGTGTCCTTGTACAGGGCAAACTTGCCGGCGCGCTCGAAGAACTTTTCGTCCATCAGCATGCCGTACTCGGTGAAGACCTGGATGTCCTGCCACTTGGACTCGAAGTCGGCCCGGTCGTCCTTGAACATCTTGGCGAGTTTGTCGCTGACCTTCTTGGAGATGTGGGCGGTGATCTTCTTGACGTTGGCGTCTTCCTGCAGGTAGGAGCGGGAGACGTTGAGCGGAATGTCCGGTGAGTCGATCACGCCGTGCAGCAACGTCAGGAAGTCCGGGACGATGTTCTCGACGTTGTCCGTGATGAACACCTGGTTGCTGTAGAGGTGGATCTTGTTGCGCTGAAGGTCCATCTCCTTCTTCAGCTTCGGGAAGTACAGGATGCCCGTCAGGTTGAAGGGGAAATCCACGTTGAGGTGGATCTGGAACAGCGGCTCTTCGAAGTTCATCGGGTACAGCGTCCGGTAGAAATCGAGGTAATCCTTGTCCTCGAGGTCAGCCGGAGACTTGAGCCAGATGGCATCGGTGTCGTTGACGATGCGGGGCTCCTCGACGGGCACGCGCTTGACGTTGCCCTCCTCATCCTTGGCGCCCTCCGGGTCGTCGATGTACTCGGTCTTGGTGCCGAAGACGACCGGGACCGGCATGAACTTGCAGTACTTCTCGAGGATGCCGGAGATGCGGGCGTCCTCACCGAACTCGGTGCCATCTTCTCCGAGGTGGAGCACGATGTCGGTGCCGTGGAGCTGATCCTCGGAGCGACCGAGGGCCTTGAAGTCGTCTTCGGAGATGGCGCCCATCTCGAAGTTGGGGGACCCGTCACACGTCCACTTCACGGGCACGGCGTCCTTGCGCTGGCTCCAGGAGTAAATGTCTACCCGATCGGCCACCATGAAGGCGCTGTAGAAGCCGAGTCCGAAGTGGCCGATGATGGCCTCCTTGGCGTCGGCCTTGTCGGCGTACTTCTCCTGGAATTGCTCCACGAACTCGGTGGCACCGGAAAAGGCGATCTGGTTGATGTACTTGTCGACCTCCTCCTCGGTCATGCCGATGCCGGCATCCCGGATGGTCAGGGTTTTGGCGTCGGCGTCGAGCAGGATGTGGACCTGCGCACCCTCGGCGTCGCCTTCGATCTCACCGACTCGGATGAGGGCCTTGCGCTTCTGGGTGGCATCCACGGCGTTGGACACGAGCTCCCGCAGGAAGATTTCGTGGTCGCTGTAGAGAAACTTCTTGATGATCGGAAAGATGTTTTCCGTCTGTACGTTGATCTGGCCTTGTTGCATGATGAATCAATGTCGTGCTTGCCCAACGTCAAATCCCGTGCCGTGCCGTCAGGGGGAAACGAAAACCGCCGACCTGTCAGCAGGCCGGCGGTTTCCAATGACAGGCTGTCAGATGGTGTCAGTGGCGGACGATGCGTTGCACCTGCCCATTGTCAAGCCGGAATAGGTAGGCGCCCGCTTCGAGCGCATCGAGGTGGAGGTGCACGCCGTCCTGCCCCGTTCCTTTCAGGACTTCCCGGCCGAAGGCATCGATCAGCGTCCATTCGTGCTGACCGTTGAAGTCGACTTGCACCAGGCCCGAAGTCGGGTTCGGCCAGGCCTTCACTTCACGCCATTCAGCCTCGGCCAAGCCCAGCGTCTCCCCGGTGGGCGTGAAGCGGTAGACCGTTCCGTCGGCTGGGTATCCGGTCAGGAATTCCTCGTAGTAGAGGTCGTAGAAATCGGTCACCAGCTCCAAGGTGGGATTGGCGGGGTCGCCGATGGGCATCAGGAAGCTGCCATTGTAGTAGTTGTAGTCGAAGCTCAACACGAGCGCGGCCCAAGTGGGCTCGGTGATGGCGGGTCCGATGGAGGAGGAGCCATAGTGGTATTCGATGACGCCCGTGGCTTCGAAGATGCGCATCTGAACGTTGACGAAACTGGGGTTTTCAGGGCCGCCTCCACCGAACACCTCCTCGTAGAAGCCGGCATTGGCCCACTCGAGGGCGAACACCTGGTTGCCGGGCTCTCCCGTGGTTTCCCATCGGATGAGAGAAGGGGTCTTGGGATTGGAGAATCCGATGTCCGCCAGGTCATAGGAAATGGGGATGAAGCCGGCGAAAGGGTTGCTGTTGGAGAAAAGGATGGTGCCCGTGCCGATCTGGAACACCTGCTCAAAGGCGAGACCATCCAAATCGACTTCAAATCCGAGGTCCACCATGAATTCGGGATCGTCCCATCCCTCCTCGTAGTCGTACATGTCGAATTCGAGCGGCGCTGCATCTTCGAGTGGCGCGTATGGCTGGTCGAGGACTTCCAAGCTGTAGGGCAACTGCGCGCCTGTGGACAGGGTGAGGAGCAGAAAGGGGAGAAGGAGGTGCTTCATGGGGTCGATTTGCGCCCCAAAGGACGGGCACTCACTCCACGTCGGCAACGCCGATGTTCAGGGTATGGTCGAAGCGGATCCAGCTCAAGCCCTCATCGGTCTCGGTGGTCCAATCCCCGTCGTCCGGATAGTCCAGCCAAGCATGGGTACTGAGTTCGAGGGTATCGACCCAATTCATGGGGACGTCCAGCCCGAAGCAATCGTGGCACTTGCCCCACATGTCGTACGTATACAGGGTGTGCAGCTCTTGCGGGGGGAGTACCACCTCCACGGTGTCATACCAGGGCAAGCTGTCGAAGTGCGCCTGAATGACGAGTGTGTCCGCCGTCCGGTTGTGGAAGGTGTGGGTCATCATCGTGCTGCCTTCGCACCCGGCAAAAAGCAGCCCCATGGCCAGGACGGGCAATACAATTCCGCGGAACGGCATGTCCATCCAACGAAGGGAACGGCCTGACCGTTGCGTCAGAAGTTGGGCTTCATCAGGTAATCCTCGTAGAACTTGTTGAGGATGGCGACGGCTTCGTCGGCGGTGTCGACGACCTGGATGAGGTCGAGGTCCTTGGCACTGATGGTGGCGTTCTTCTGCAACAGGGTGTCCTTGATCCAATCGACCAGCCCGGTCCAGAATTCCGAACGGACCAGCACGATGGGAAACCGCTTGGATTTGCCCGTCTGGATGAGTGTCATGGCCTCGAACAACTCATCCAATGTTCCGAATCCGCCAGGCAGGACGATGTAGCCCTGGCTGTACTTCATGAACATGACCTTCCGGACGAAGAAGTAGTCGAATTCGAGGCTCGTCTCCGGATTGATGTACGGGTTATGGTGCTGCTCGTGAGGCAGGTTCATGTTGAGTCCGACCGATACACCACCGGCCTCATGGGCGCCTTTGTTTCCGGCTTCCATGATGCCCGGACCACCGCCGGTGATCACGCCGTACCCGTTCTCGACCAGCTTGTAGCCGATTTCCGTGGAGAGCTTGTAATCCGGGTCATTCGGGTCTTTCCGGGCCGATCCGAAAATGCTGATGCAGGGGCCGACGCGCTGAAGGCCGGCAAAGCCTTCGACGAACTCGGACATGATTTTGAAGATGGACCAGCTGTCATGGGCCTTGATGTCATTCCAGCTGCGTGGGTCCAGGTGCGATTTTCTGACCATGACCCCTCAAGATACGGAATATTATACGGAATTCCGAAGGTCGAGGGTGGCACGGATGTGGGGCGCCGTTGCCCCGTTTCCGGCCTTGGCCACCTCCTCCGGTGTACCCTCACACACGATGGTACCACCGGCATGCCCGCCCTCAGGACCGATGTCCACGATGTGGTCGGCGTTGCAGATGACGTCCAACTGGTGCTCGATGACCAGTACCGTATTGCCTTGATCCACCAATCGGTGCAGCACATTCAGCAGCATTTCCACGTCCTGGAAGTGGAGGCCGGTCGTGGGCTCGTCGAGGATGTAGAAGGTGTTGCCGGTGTCCTTGCGGGCCAGCTCCGTGGCGAGCTTCACGCGCTGGGCCTCACCGCCGGAGAGGGTGGTCGAGGCCTGACCGAGCGTGATGTAGCCGAGTCCGACATCCCGCAGGGTGCCGCAAACCCGCTTGATCTTGGGGTAGGCATCGAAGAAGGCCAGCGCCTCCTCCACTGTCATGCCGAGGATGTCGGCAATGGACTTGCCGCGGTACCGTATTTCGACCGTTTCGCGGTTGTAGCGCTTGCCTCCGCAATCCTCGCACGGCACATGGACGTCGGGGAGGAAGTTCATTTCGATGGTCCGCAGACCGGCACCTTTGCAGGTCTCGCAGCGACCCCCGGCGACATTGAAGGAGAACCGCCCCGGCTTGTAGCCGCGAATCTTGGCCTCCGGGAGCTGGGTGAAGAGGTTGCGGATCTCGTTGAACATCCCTGTGTAGGTCGCCGGGTTCGACCGGGGTGTACGCCCGATGGGGCTCTGGTCGATGGCGATGACCTTGTCGAGGTGCTGAAGTCCGTTGATCTTCTTGAAGGGCAAGGGACGCTTGGTCTCCTCGTAGTAGTGGTTGTGCAGCGCCGGGTGCAGGGTCTGGTTGATCAAGCTGCTTTTGCCGCTGCCACTGACCCCTGTTACGCAGATGAAGGTGCCCAGTGGGAGTTTGAGGTCGACGGCCTTGAGGTTGTGTCCGTTGGCGCCGATAAGGGAGAGCTTTTTTCGGTTGCCCTTCCGCCGCTTCGCCGGAATGTCGATCTGGCGGCTGCCGTCGATGAACTTGGCGGTGACGCTGCCCTGGGCGAGGTGGGCGGAGGGCGGCCCCTGGGCGACCACCATGCCGCCGTTCTTGCCGGCCCCGGGTCCGATGTCGATGAGGTGGTCGGCCTGCCGCATCATGTCCTCGTCGTGCTCCACCACGATGACGGTGTTGCCCACGTCTCGCAGCGTTTTCAGGCTGTCGATGAGCCGTTGGTTGTCCCTTTGGTGCAGTCCGATGCTGGGTTCATCCAGGATGTACAGTACCCCCGTCAGCTTGGATCCAATCTGTGTGGCGAGCCGGATGCGCTGGGCTTCCCCACCGCTGAGGGAACGAGCCGGTCGATCCAACGTAAGGTACTCCAACCCCATGTCGAGCAGGAAGCCCAGTCGGCCTCCAATTTCCTTCAATGGTTCGCGTGCGATGGCTTCCTGGCGCACATCCATGCTCTCCGCTGCTTCCTTGACCCAGTCCGCCAATGCACCCAGGTCCATGGCGACAACATCGGGCAGGGTGGCCCCGCCAATCTTGAACTGGTGGGCAGTGGGCTTCAGGCGGGACCCACCGCACGCGGGACAGGGGCGCTTGTGCAGGAACTTCTGCGCCCAGCGACGCAGTGGCGCACCTGATCCGTCTTTGGCGGCGCGTTCGATGGTGGCGATGAGCCCGTCGAAACGGACCTTGCGTTCCTTGGTTCCCGCCTTTCCGGGCAAGGTCACCGGCTTGTCGGCGCCGTAGAGGATGGTGGACAACGTGGCCTCGTCAACATCCCCGAAGGGCGTCCGCGCACTGTATCCGCCGCCGGTCAGGATGGCTTCGACGACATCGCGGGTCCATCCGGCCTTGAGCGCGCCGAGCGGAGCCAATCCGCCCTGCCTCAGGTTCTTGCTGTCGTCCGGGATGATGAGCGAGCGGTCCGCCTCCGCCACCTGCCCAAGCCCATTGCAGGTCGTGCAAGCGCCGTAGGGGGAGTTGAAGGAGAACAGGTTGGGCTCGGGTTCCGGGTAGCTGATCCCGGTGGTGGGACACATGAGGGCGCGGGAGAAATGGCGGGGGATGGCATCGTCCACAGGGAGCACCATCATGCTGCCCTTGCCCATGGCGAGCGCCGTGCGGAGGGACCGCATGACGCGTTCGGTCTCTTCGTCGGCCGGTTTGCCCTCCGCATCGATGGCAGGGACGTCCGGCATGACGATGCGGTCCACGACGACCTCGATGTCGTGCACCTTGTACCGGTCCACCCTGAAGCCCGGCTCGAGTTCCACCACTTCACCGTCCACCCGCGCGCGGAGGTAGCCCTGCTTCTGGACCGTTTCGAAGAGCTCGCGGTAATGCCCCTTGCGCCCCCGCACCAACGGGGCCAGGAGGAGGAGCCGCTCTCCGGCATGGTCCTGCGCGATGCGGCCGAGGATGCCCTCATCCGTGAAGCGCACCATGGGCTCGCCCGTGGCACTGGAGTAGGCGGTCGATGCCCGGGCAAACAGGACGCGCAGGAAGTCGAGCAGTTCGGTCACCGTGCCCACGGTCGACCGCGGATTGCGGCTGATGGTCTTCTGCTCGATGGCGATGACGGGGCTCAGCCCGGTGATGCGCTCGACTTTCGGCCGCTCCAGGCCGCCCATGAATTGCCGCGCGTAGGCGCTGAAGGTCTCCAGATAGCGTCGCTGTCCCTCCGCGTGGAGGGTGTCGAAGGCGAGGCTGGATTTGCCGGATCCGCTGACCCCGGTGACCACCACGAGACGGTTTCGGGGGATGGTCACGTCAATGTCCTGCAGGTTGTTCTCCCCGGCGCGCTCCACACGGATGACCCTGTCGTCCTGAAGCGTGGGGTAGACTTCCTGTTCCATCGGGGAATGCAACAATCAGAGGGGCGTCGGGTTCCCCTCAGCCGGCGGATTCTCCTCCCTCCGCGGCCGGTGCGGGAATCTTGAAGCCGATGGCGGCGACCAGGAGGGTCATCAGGGGGCTGACGTAATTGAACACGCAATACGGGGCGAAGGCCAGTACACCGACCCCGAGTACGCCGCTTTGCGCCACACCGCAGGTGTTCCAGGGGATCAGCACACTGGTCACCGTTCCGGCGTCCTCCAGTGTCCGGCTCAGCAATTGGGGGGCGGCGCCGCGCTCCTTGTAGGCTTCGCGGAACATGCGGCCCGGAACGACGATGGCGATGTACTGGTCTGCCGCGATCACATTGAATACCACGCTGGAGAAGGCCGTGCCGAAGACAAGCGAGAAGGTGCCCCGGACGGCGGTGAGGATGGCTTCCGTGATGCGTTCCAGGAATCCGGCCGCTCCCATGACCGCGCCGAAGGTGAGGGCGCAGATGATGAGCCAGACGGTATTGAGCATCCCCGCCATGCCCCCCGAGGACAACAGGTCCGTGACAACCGGATTGCCGGTTTCGATGGTGGTGTCCAAGGCTGCTGCTGCCATGAGGGCGGTGAAGGCCGTACCAATGCGGGTGGGGCCGAGTCCGAGGGCAGGGCCAAGGGCGTCCTCCGCGAGGCTGGAGAGCAGTTGCGGCTGGGCAATGGCAGCGGCCAAGGCGCCACCGAGCACCCCGAGGAACAGGGCGGGTACCGGAGCCACCTTGCGGGCAATGAGGACGATGACCCCCACGGGTACGAGGAACAGCGTCCAGTGCAGATTGAAGTGCTTGGCGAGTTCGGCCTGCATCATGGCCGC
>CALKUW010000019.1 GCA_937996585.1 uncultured Flavobacteriales bacterium | reverse complement strand
GTCATGGACATGGCGGTCATTTGGTCAACAGGTTGTGTGCCACGCGGTTCATGCGCAGGCGCAAGGTGTACATCCAGTAGCACAGGGCGCCCCATCCGATCACGGCAGGATAGAAGACGGCCCGGAGGCTGTTGTCGAGGTCATAACTGTTGAACCCCGGGTTGCCATCCTTTCCGGGGTGCAGGCTTTCCGTGTAACGGGGCAGCACCATCAGCAGGATGACGAGCATGATGAAGGCGAACACGTTGTAGACGGCGGCCATTCGACCGACCCTGTCATCCTCCGCCATGGCCGAACGCAAGATGAGGTATCCCGAGTAGAGCAGAACGGTGACGAGCGCGCCATTGAGTTGGGGGTCCGAGACCCACCAGGCGCCCCAGGTCCACCGTGCCCAGAGCGATCCGGTGGCGAGTCCGAGCAAGCCGAAAACCAGACCGGTCCTGACGGCGGCTTCGGCGCGATGGTCCCATCCGATGGCGCCTGTTCTCAACTGGGCCAGGGAGGCGACGAAGCCGAGTCCCATGATGAAGAACATGGCAAACCACATGGGCACGTGCCACAGCAGGTTGCGGATGCTTTCCATGATGTTGGGCTGATAGGGAAAGCTGAAGCCCAATTGGGGGGTGTGCTCTGTCGGTGCAGGTGCGCGAAATGAGGGCGGGATGTCACCTTTCGCCGCCTCTTCAACAAATGCTGCATTGCCGAGGAAGAGGGTGCCGGCCCGCGGAGTGAACAGAAAGGCATCCAGTGCGCGGGAGGGCATGGTGGCGGGGATGCCCACTTCAGCCACGACACTGTGTGGGGTCAATTCATTGATGCCCGTGCGCAGCAGCTGCTCACCTGAGCGCAGTACGAGGGTGAATTCACCGGGGTCGGCATCCACTGCAGCGAAGGGCTGTCCGACGGCCTGCAGGGCAATGGTCTGCTTTCCAATGGTCAGCTGCGAGGGTGTGGCCGAGACGAACCCCGGCTGCAGAGGGGTCGAGAAGCCGCGGATGATGACGTAGGCGAGCAGGGCGATTGATCCCCCTTTCCATATCCAGTTTGCAGCGCCGTTCATGCCCGCCAAATGTAGGGGAAGAGGATGCATGCAATGGTCGCCGTTCCGGTCGCCAATGCCCCCAGAAAGAGCGGATATTCCATCAGCATGGACCACGGTTCACCGGCAAGGGCGCCCCGCGTCAGACGCGTGGTCAGGATGAGTTGTGGAAGCAGCAGGGGAAGGCCCAATACGGCTCCGAGCGCACTGCCACCGGAGCGCACCTGGGATGCGACGGCCGTCACGAAGACCAAGGTGGTGCTGATGGACAGGCCGCCCAGCCAGGCTCCGAACACCAGCAGTCCAGGTTTGCCGGCCTGTTCGATGCCGGAGGGCCAGCCGAGGAACAGGAGGAAGGCCCCCAGGACAACCGCAGTCAGGGCGGTCGTGGTGAGGACGGCGTGGAAAAGCTTGCCCACGATGAGGCCGGTGGGATGCACGGCCCATTGAAGGTAACGCCTGACGCTGCTCCGCTCCCGATCGAAGAGCCTTCCGATCGCTGTGAACCCACTGAAGAGATAGACCAACCACAACATGGCCGTCCAAGCATCGGGGCCCGTTCTCTGGTCGGCCGCCTGGAAGGCGACGTATACCGAAGCGAGTGCGAATAGGCCCACGGCCGCCAGCTGATGGCCTTGTCGCCATTCCAATTGCCATTCCAATCGGGCAACGGTTACCGCAGTGCGCATGGTGTTGGGCAACTCCGGCATCAGGCGAGCTTGAGGCTGGGGATGCGCGCCGCTACCTTGCAGAAGAGTTCTGCCATGTTGCGTGCGTCATCGATGGCGCGGTGTTCGGTTCCGGACCACCCGATGCCTTCCTCTTCCAGTGCCTTCTTCAGTCCGATCTGGTTCTTGGACTCCTTCCATTTGCCGAAATGCTTTTGGAAGCAGACGTGGGCATCGAGCCAGTCGAGGTGGATGTCGTGCAACCGGGCATCAGTAAGGAGCTGGCGTTTGTCGAATTCGCCCCAGCTCATTGGAATGACGTCCTCCCGTCCGACCCCCATCCAGTCTTCGTAATCCTCCATGACTTCGTCGAAGAGCGGGGCGTGGTCGACGTCGGATTGACGGATGGAAGTCAGGGAGGTGCAGAACTTGCTGATGACGGGGTGCATCAGTGGGCGGACAAAGGCACAGAATTCGGAGACGATTTCCAGCTGCGCATTCACCTTGACTGCTCCGACTTCGATGATTTCCACCCGTTTGGGGCGGCTGGTCCGCCAACAGGTCGCCTCGAGGTCATACAGGATGAAGGCCTTCTCCATGCCCCGCAAAGATAGCGCGGCTTGTTCCTCGTGGGCTTATCGGCTCAGCGTCCGGACAGCGCGTGCTCCTGACCTTCCAGGCCGTGGGCGTGGATGATGTGTTCAATGGGGGCGTCCGCACCGGTGGCGTCGTATTCGCTCTTGAGGTCGTGGCCGAAGAGGCGGGCCAGGCTTTGCCACATGAAGGCGCTGAGCCGGCCCTTCAATTCCCGTACCACGCCATAGGTGGTGCGGTTGGCCTGACGGTCGATCAAACGGATGAGGATGACGCCCTCGCGGATGGTCAACCTCCGCAACTCGCCTTCGAAACGGGACTTGAGGGCTTCCTCGCGCACTTCGATGAGGGCCTTGCGTTCCCGGGCGCTTTCGATGCCTTCCAATTCCTGTTCCAGGCTGTCCATGGCCAGGCCCGCAAATTGCGCGTAGGGCCAGACCTTCAGCACCCGTTTTTCGAGTCTGGAGTAGCGTCTTGATCCGGGTTGCGTGCGGTGTCCTTCCGGGATGACGGGCGGCGGTGTAACCGTCACTTCATCGAGCTGGATGAGCGGCGGCAGGCTGTCCAACGGTACGCCTTCTTCCTGGCCCAGCGCCATGCAGGCGGGGAAGGCCAATCCGATCAGGATGGACAGGTGTTTCAGGAACATCGCGCCTTTTTGAACGGATTCTGCCGCCAAAAGTTGCCCTTCATTCGGCGTATCTGCCTCTCCATCCTGCCGTTTCGGTGGAGTGGTCAGCTTCACTGGCATTGTCGACGCCAGTGCGGGTGGCTTCACTTGAGGACAGAACGGCAGTGGCCGCTGACCAGTCGAGTCCGCTGCGGCGCTCCTCCATGTAGGCCTCGAAACGCGCCTGGTCGAAGTGGGCGGCGACGAAACCGGTGTCGAATTTTCCCGAGGTGAAGGCCGGATGGTCCAGTACGAAACGCCCGAAGTCCAGCGTCGTTTCCACGCCATGGATGAGGTATTCGTCGATGGCCCGTTTGAGGCGTTCGATGGCCTGTGTGCGGTCCATGCCGTGGGCGCACAACTTGGCAATCATAGGGTCGTAGTAGATTGAAATGGCGTCTCCGGTTTCCACACCGGCATCGACGCGGATTCCCGGGCCTTCCGGGGCCACATGCGATGCCAGGTTGCCCGTGGAGGGAAGGAAGCCGGCAGGAACGTCCTCTGCATAGACGCGCAATTCAATGGCGTGCCCCTGTATGCGCAGGTTTTCCTGTCGGATGCGCAGGACTTCACCGCGCGCGATGCGGATCTGCTCCTCCACGAGGTCGACGCCCGTGATCATCTCCGTGACGGGGTGTTCCACCTGCAGGCGGGTGTTCATTTCGAGAAAGTAGAATTTGCGGTCGGCGTCGACGAGGAACTCCACCGTTCCCGCACCGACGTAGCCACATGAGGCGGCGCAATCGAGGGCGCAAGCCCCCATGCGCTCGCGCAGGTCGTCATCGAGCAGGGCGCTCGGGGCTTCCTCGACCACCTTCTGGTGGCGGCGTTGTATGCTGCATTCGCGCTCGAAAAGGTGGACACCGTTGCCGTGGGCATCACAGAGCACTTGGATTTCGATGTGGCGCGGCTCGGTGACGAAGCGTTCGAGGAAGACGGCGCCATTGCCGAAGGCGCTGGTCGCCTCGCTCATCGCCCGTTCGGTTTCGCTGCGCAACAAGGCAGGGTCGTGAACCACGCGCATGCCTTTGCCACCGCCGCCTGCACTGGCCTTGACCATGACGGGAAATCCGATGCCCGCGGCGAGGCGCTCGGCCTCATCCAGGTCGGTGACTTCTCCGTCCGATCCGGGCACGAGGGGGACGTTCTGGGCAGCTACGGCTGCTTTGGCCGAGAGTTTGTCGCCCATGGTGCTGATGCTCTCCGGACCGGGACCGATGAAGGCGATGTCGGCAGCTTCAACAGCTTCAGCGAAAGCCGCATTCTCGCTCAGAAATCCGTAACCCGGATGGATGGCGTCGGCGCCCGTTTTCCGGGCGGCTTCGATGATGCGCTCGGAAATCAGGTAGGACTCGGAAGCCGGTGCAGGGCCAATGTGGACGGCTTCATCCGCATACCGGGCGAAGGGCATGTTGCCATCCACGTCGGAATACACGGCGACGCTTTGCAGGCCCATGGCGCGGATGGTGCGCATGATGCGGAGGGCGATCTCCCCACGATTGGCCACGAGAACCTTGGTGATGGGACGGATGGGGACGGCTTGGCTCATGGCGTCAAAAATGCAGGATTTCAATCCAACGGGTACCGCCGGGCGATCAGCCCTTCGAAGACGCGGTCCGGCAGGATGCGCTTCAACCGGATGGCGAGGCGTTGCAGGGGAGGGGCAACGGCGACATAGAGCGGTGGCTTCCGCTGACCGAGCAGCTTGAGGACGGCCTTGCCCATGTCCTCCGGATCCTTGGCGTGGGCGACTTCCGCATTGACGGCGTCGCAGACGGCCTCGAATCCCGGATTGGCGTCGTGGTTCGGCTGGGCCACACGCAGGCGGTTGTTGTTGATGGCGGTTTTGAAATCGCCGGGTCGGAGCACCGTCACGCGGACGCCATGCCGCGCGAGCTCCATGCTCTGTGCTTCCGCGATCAGCTCCACTGCCGCCTTGGACGAACAGTATACCCCGCGGAATGGAAGACCGACCACGCCGGCTACGGAGCCGACGTGCATCAGGTGTCCGCGGGAGGCGATCAGGTGGGGGATGGCTACGCGGCTGACCGTGTGAAGTCCGACGACGTTGGTTCGGTAGACGGTCAGGAGTTCTTCCTCGGTCGTGTCGCCCATGGCGCCCATCATGCCGATGCCGGCATTGTTGACGACGGCATCCAGCCTGCCTTCGGCCGCTACGATGGCCGCGATGGCGCTGCTGACGGTATCGGGCAGGGTGACGTCCATCGGCACGGTACCAGGCTGTCCCGGCGCCGGTGCGGATTCCTCTACGCGGCGTCCAGTTCCCCAGACGCGGTGGCCGGCATCCGCGAGGACCTTGGCGATGGAAGCGCCGATTCCGGTGGTGGCACCGGTGACGAGGACCACCTTGGACTGGGGATGGAAGTCGGAGCGCATGGACCTGAAAGATGGGCAAAAAGAGAGGGCAAGCGATTCCCATCGCACCGCTACGACCACTTACCCTTGCTGCCTTCCGGCCCTGGGGGATTCAGCGGGAGCTGGCCGTGGGAGACTTGCCCTCCGTGGACAAAGGTAGGTCAGGTGCGGTGCCATTGTATGTTCCTTCTGTCGATATTGAAGGCGATTCACGCTTCTTTGCACGACCATGACGCCCACAGCTGAACCCACCAGAAAGGCCATTCCTCCCTACCTGTTCGGCCATGCCGCAGCCGGTGCGGCCCTCATCCTCATGGGGTACCTGTTGGCCTACATGATCCGTTTCGAGTCCCTGCTGGGCAGTTGGACAGGTCCTGCTGTGCTGACCGTGGTGGTCATGGTGATGGTCATGGTGTTGCTGACGGTTCGAAAGGAGGAGGGGACGCTGGCATTCGGCAGGGCCTTCGGACTCTCGCTCCTGGCCGGGGTGCTTGCACGCTTCGGGTACAACGTGTTCAACATCCTGCTTTTCCATGTCATGCGTCCGGACCTTTTGGATGTGTATGTCGATCTGGTCTTGGACAAGTCGAATGAGGTGCTGATGGCCTTTGGCGGCAATATGCCGGCGGGAATGGATCAGATGATGGAGCAATCGACCCGCTTCTCGATATCGGTGCCCGGCCAGCTATTGGATGCGGGCATGAACAGCATCTGGGTGGCCTTCGTGGCACTGATTGTGGCGGCCATCTTGAAAAGGTCACCGGCGGCGGAGGAAGGCTTCAATGGCTGAGCGTACCTTGCGGGCAGCCTGAACGACGCCCTCTAGAGGCCATGGACACCGACCAGCTGACTTCCCCCACGCGACCGGAATGCGACCTGAGCATTGTGGTTCCCCTCTTCAATGAGGAGGAGAGCCTGCCGGAATTGATGTCCTGGATTGCCAGGGTGCTTGATGGCCGTTCCTACGAGGTTGTTTTCGTGGACGATGGGTCTAACGATGGATCGTGGGAAGTGGTAACCCGGTTGAAGGAGGAGTATGGAGATCGGGTCGTGGGATTGAGCTTCGCGCGTAATCAAGGCAAGAGTGCGGCTTTGCACACGGGCTTCCGTGTGGTGCGGGGCAAGGTGGTCATCACCATGGACGCCGACCTGCAGGACAGCCCGGACGAAGTGCCCGAACTCGAGCGGCGCATCGTGGAGGAGGGATTCGACCTGATCAGCGGTTGGAAGAAGAAGCGGTACGACCCCATCACCAAGACGCTACCGACCAAACTTTACAATTGGGCGACGCGTCGGGTGAGCGGTATTCACCTGCACGATTTCAACTGTGGACTCAAGGCTTACCGGCGCGAGGTGGTGCAGGCGGTGGAGGTCAACGGGGAAATGCACCGCTACATCCCGGTGCTTGCCAAGCAGGCCGGCTTCCAGCGCATCGGAGAGCAGGTGGTGCAGCACCGCGCCCGGAAGTATGGCACCACCAAGTTCGGTCTCGAGCGGTTCGTCAACGGTTTCCTGGACCTTCTAACGATCGCCTTCATCGGTCGGTTCGGTCACAAGCCGATGCACTTGTTCGGTGTGTTGGGTACCCTGATGTTCATCGCAGGCTTCGGACTCTTCGCCGGAATCGGAGGCTACAAATTGTGGGCCCTTTCAGAAGGGGTGGTGGCTCGGAACATTGCCGACATCAGCGCATTCTACATCGCCTTGGTGTTCATGATGATGGGCCTGCAGCTCTTCCTCACCGGATTCGTGGCCGAACTGGTCACCCGGAACGCGCCTGGTCGCAACGTCTACCTTTTGAAGGACCGCGTTTGACCGCTGGTCAGGCGATTACGCCGCTTCCCAAGACTTCCTCGCCGGTTTCGACGTCATGCCAAGCGGCAAATTGTCCGGCGGCAATCCCCGACTGTGGTTGGTCAAAAACGAGGTGGCAGCCTCCGTCCACTCGGGTCAAGGTCGCCTCCTGCAACGGCTGGCGATAACGGTAGCGCGCCTTGACGCGCATCGGCGCATAGGGCTCGGGCTCGAAATCCGGTCGGATCCAATGCACTTCACGATCCGCCATGGCGAGACCCTGCCTGAACAGTCCGGGATGCCGGTCACCTTCGCCGACGAACAGCGTATTGGTCTCCATGTCCTTGTCGATGACGAACAGCGGCTCGACATGTCCCCCCACGTTGAGTCCCCGGCGCTGGCCGATGGTGAAGAAGTGGGCGCCCGGATGCGTCCCAACCTCCCTGGCCTGACCGAGGTCGAGTGCGGGTGAACCCCACGGATTTTCGGCCGGGATGACGCCTTCTGCGGGCAATTCGACGATGGGGCCATGCTGCACTTCGAGCTGTTGCTGCAGGAATTCCGGCAGTTTGACCTTGCCTACGAAGCAGAGGCCCTGGCTGTCTTTCTTGTGGGCGGTCGGCAATCCTGCTTCCTCAGCGATCCTCCGCACTTCAGGCTTCTCCAGCTCGCCCACGGGAAATAGGGCATCAGACAACTGTTCCTGCGTGACCTGGCAGAGGAAGTAACTCTGGTCCTTGTTGCCATCGCGTCCTGCCAGTAGCCGATGCCAACCGTCACTGTTGGTGTCCCTCCGGCAATAGTGCCCCGTGGCAACGGCATCCGCACCCAGCTGATGCGCCGCCTTCCGGAACAGGTCGAATTTGATTTCCCGGTTGCACAGGACGTCGGGATTGGGTGTGCGCCCGGCGGCATATTCCGCGAACATGTGGTCTACGATGCGCTCCCGGTAAGCGTTGGAGAGATCGATGACCTGGAAAGGAATGCCGAGGTGTTGCGCGACGAGCAAGGCATCATTGGCATCGTCCACCCATGGGCAGGCATTGTCCAGGGTGACGGTGTCATCGACCCAATTGCGCATGAAGAGTCCGATGACCTCATGCCCCTGCTCCTGCAGGAGATGGGCGGCGACACTGCTGTCCACACCACCGGAAAGTCCGACCACGACGCGCATGGTGCGAAACTACAAAGGCGTTCAGGCCATTGGTTCGTTGCCTCTGACGATATTGAACCCGTTCCGGACCTCCATTTTGTGAATGTGGTGCGACGCCGGGCAACCAATCGTGGAACGATTCGTCATTTCTCCGTCCAGTCCTCCGGACCCCGCCGAAATTCGGACATGGGTGCAATCCGCCCAGGCCAATGAAAGTGAGGGGCAACGACAGATCTACGAACATTTCGCCGGGAAGATGTTGTTGGCCATCCGCCGATACATTCCGGGGGAACAGGAGGCACTGGACGTGCTGCAGGATGGATTCATCAAGGTGTTCCGCAACATCGGCGGATACACGTTCCGGGGATCCTTCGAGGGGTGGATGCGCAGGATCATGGTCAACATGGCCATTGATGCCCTGAGGTCCGCCCGTCAACTGCAGTTTGTGGGAGAGAGTGAGGAGATGCTGGACGTCCTGGCTGGAAGGGAGGAAGAGGAAAACGAGCCGGAGTGGGCCGGATTGGATCAGCATGACATCCTGGAGGCGATGGAGCAGTTGACGCCGGTCTACCGGGCCGTGTTCAACCTGTATGCGATAGAGGGATATGGACACAGGGATATCGCCATTGAACTTGGGATATCGGAGGGGACGTCCAAGTCGAACTATGCCAAGGCACGGCGCAATTTGCGCGAGTTGCTGAGGCAGAAACTGAAGGAAAAGTGAGCGAAGAGCGCGAAGACGACAAGAAACGGGGAGCTGTCGGGGGCAGTTTCGAGCAGGGGCTCAAGTCGGCCTTGGAGAAGGCCCCGGGGTTGGCCGCTCCTGGTTGGTTGACCATGCAGTCCGCCATGGCCGGCGGTGCCGCCGGTGGCGCGGCCGCAGCCTCATGGCGTTGGATCATCGGCCCGGCTGCTGGTGCAGCCTTGATCGGAGGCGCACTCCTTTTCTCAGATACCGGATCTGATCAGGACGACCTGATTGAAGAGCCGGTGTCTACGGAAGAAGTGACCAACAGGGTGGACAGTGGGTTGGATGGGGGTGAACTGACCCAGAACGCTTCCGAGGGAGCGACCAGCACTGCTTCCTCGGAACGGATCGTCGAGCAAGCTTCAGCAGCCAGTGAAACCGTCCCGTCTGTTTCAGAGGACACAGGTAGTCCAGAGGGAAGTGGCATCTCGGAATCCTCATCTGGGGTGCAGGCCAATCCCGGGGCCTCGGCAGCGCCTGATCCCGAGCCTGTGGACCTACCGGAGGATTGGGCGGAAATGCCCGCTGAAAGGGTCGCGGCGTTCGGTGCTGACATCGAATCTGCCTGTGTCGGCACCGAGATAGGATTCCGCATGGCCAATCCCATGAACGATGTCCGGGTCCTCTGGAACTTCGGTGATGGGCAGTTCAGCAACGAAGCGTCTCCCCAGCATGTCTTCATGGCGCCAGGCACTTATGATATCACACTGAGCATCACTCGAATCAGTGACGGACTGATCCGTACACGAACGATTGAAAACCTCGTGACGATTCATCCCAATCCTGTGGCTGACTTCACCTGGCAGGTGCCCGCCACGGCAGAGGAGGAACCCCTGATTGAAATGCGGGACCGCAGTCGGGATGCTTCTTCGTCCACCTGGATTGTGGATGGGGAAGCCACGAAAGCAGGGGAGACGGTCAAGTTCAGTCTGCCAAAGGTGGGCGAGCATGTGATCCAACTTGTGGCGAGTTCCCCCCATGGATGTCAATCCGTGGCGCGGCACAACGTCGAAGTCGGCAACCGATTCGGTATTGGAGGAGCAGCCCGCTTCAGTCCCAATGGAGACGGTCGTTATGATACTTTCCTGCCGAGAAAGCTCACCATGGAGGAAGCGCCTTTCGTTTTCCGGATTGAAGACGCCGATGGCCACATTGTCCATGAGACCACTGAACCGCGTGCTTGGGACGGAAGGCTCCCGGATGGTAGCACGGCGCCTGCCGGCAGTGCTTTTGCCTGGTCCGTCATCGTGCAGCGCAAGGACGGTCCATCCTATTTCTCTGATGCGGTTCAGATTGAATGAATCAGGTTTTCAGCAGGACCTCCGAATATCTCTCTTCGTTTTGGGGTTGGAAGCAACGGTTGTCAGCTCTTTGCTGTTGCATCTTTGACACAAATAGACCAAAATCCGTAATGGAGTTTTTCGATCGATTCCATCTGTCCCGTCTGGTGGTTTTTTCTGCTCTGGTTTCCATGATGTCCGCATTCTCGTCAAATGCGCAGGTGATTGGCATTGATGATGGTGACCAGGTAGTCTGCGGTGACCTGTTCGAGGATGACGGGGATGTGTTCGGGCCTGACGGTGGTCCGTACTCAAACAACAACTACGTGATTACCCTTTGTCCGGATCAGCCCGGGTCTGCGGTCTCTGTGGAGTTTGTGCTGTTTGATCTCCAGACCAATGCCAATCCCAACAACAATGATGTGCTCTACATCTACGACGGGGATGATACCAACGCGCCTTTGGTGGGTGCCGGCACCGGGAATTCGTATGAAGGGGTGACGATTTCAGGATCACTGAACAACCCTACCGGATGCTTGACTTTCTTTTTTGCCGTGAACAATGGTGCGTCAGGGGGCAATCTTGGATGGTCGGCGAACCTGACATGCGTGACGCCCTGCACCACTCCAACGAGCAGCCTGGTCCTGACCTCACCTTCGGCATTTCCCGGAAACCCTGAAAGTGTCGGAATTTGTCCGGTTGTGGATGCCGTCTCCTTTGATGGAAGTGGGTCAACTCCAGATGGTGCCCCGCTTGAAAACTGGATCTGGAATTGGGGAGATGGCAGCGTTGAAACCACAACAGCGCAAACTGCGAGCCATTCATATGATGTGCCGGGTGAGTATATCGTTACTCTGACCGTCGAGGATGAGAACGGCTGTTCAAGTACCAACCTCGAGCCTTTCCAAGTTCTTGTCAGTACCCTTCCCGAGTTCAACACCTTGGTTGAATCGCCTGTTTGTGTTGGTTCTGTTTCCGTACTCGATGGAAGTGGCTTCCAAAGCGTTTTGTGGACCGCCTTGCCTCCACAGAGCGTTTCGGAAAACATCGTGCTGCCGGACAACTCAGGGTTTCCTTTCGAGAGCGAAATGGAGATTGATTTCTTCGACAGCGGCCAGGAGGTGACCGAGTGTTCGGACATTCTGTCCATTACGGCCAACATGAACCACACCTTCATCGGTGACCTTACCATCTGGATTGAATGTCCCAATGGGCAGGAGATGTTGCTCCTGGAGAATGGACCTTCCGGCTCTGCCGATCCGGGTGGCTGCATGTACCCCGATTTGGGTGGAACGGACCTGGGAGAGCCTGCCAACCTGCCCGATACGGGGGTGGGTTATGACTACACCTGGGACGAGAACAATGGGGTGTACATCATGGATGACCCAACCAATCCGGACATTACCAATGTCGTTCCGGCAGGGGTTTACCTGCCTTGCGGATCGACATGTGATCTGGTGGGGTGTCCCTTGAATGGCGTCTGGACCTTCCTCGTGCATGACCAATGGGGAGGCGATGATGGATACCTGTTCAATTGGAACCTCGAATTCGACCCCACGATTGTTCCTGGAGTCACCACGTTTGAGCCCACCATCGGTATTGGTGTGGACTCCTCGTACTGGGACATCGACAGCAGCTCGCCTGAAGTCCAATCAATAGACGATGTGGCAGATGTGGTCGAGTTCATCTTTGATGCCCCTGGTTCCTACGACTACACCTACAATGTGGTCAACAGTTTCGGTTGCGCATGGGACACCACCATCACCATTGATGTCATCACGGGCCCGAGCAGCAACATCACTGCGGGTCCCGACCAGGTGTTCTGTGGAACGCCGGTTGTGCTCGAAGGAGAATTCATCACCACCACCCCATCGGCATGCGCAGCATCCCAAGGGACTGAGACGGTGTGTTACGGCAATGGCGCCAACGACGTCTACACCTATTGTCCGGACAATCCGGGCGACGGTACGATGATGAGCATCGAGTTCTATGATGGCCAGATTGAAGCCTGTGTGTTCGACCAGATCAATGTCTTTGATGGCAGCGATGTGACCGCGCCCCTTGTCGAAACCTTGTGCGGACTGTATACGGGAACCAACGTCATGGCGACCAACCCCGACGGATGCCTCACGGTGCAGATCACGTCGGATGGCTCGGTCAGCTGTGCGTCCGGATCCTATGATCCCGTCAGCTGGTGTGTGGGATGTGGAATGGAGGACGCTTGTGGCTTCACCTGGACCTGGGATCCTCCGCTTTACCTCGATGATCCCAATGCCGTGCAGCCAACCGTGCTCGACTTTGATGGTGCACCCTTCGAATACACGCTCTCCGTCGAGCCCATCGGGTTTGAGAACTGCGCAGCGACTGATGTTGTCATGGTGGTTCCGGGCTTTGAGTACACGACGTCGTATTCGGACCCGACCTGCCTCATCACTGATGGTGAGATCGTGTTGAACATCAGTGAGCCTGCTGCAGAAGGTCCTTGGGATGTTCAATTGAGCGATCTGACGGGGGTCCTCGACCAGCAGAGCTTTGGTGGAGGCATCCTTGTATTCGACAACCTCGAGGCTGGGAACTACAGTCTTGAGGTGTCCGACCAGAATGGGTGCACCTACACTTCCGATTTCGATCTGGCAGACCCACTGCCGCCCGCCATCACAGTGAGTCCGGATGAGGTCATTTGCATCGGTGGTGCGGCCACGCTGACCGCGTCGGCGGCTTCAGGTGGTCCCTACGTGTTCAATTGGTCTGTAAACGGAGCGCCGGTCGGACAGGGAGCATCGCTGCTCGTGGGACCTGATGCGACCACGGTGTACGATGTGCAAGGTGTAGATGCTGCCGGTTGCATCACGCAGAGTGGTTCGGTTCAGGTGGGCATCTATGATGCTTTCACCATTGGCATCGATGCTGTGGAACTGATTTGTCTCGGTGATGAGGTGCTTCTGTCCGCCATCAACGTCACGGGTGGACAAGGCAATGGATACAGTTTTTCGTTCGATTATGCCGGTACGACGTTTGCATCAGGCATTGAGGACCAGGCGCAATTCGTTCCACCGTTGACCGGTGATTTCTGTGTGACCGTATCGGAAGCCTGTTCAACCCCCCCGGCTACGGCCTGTGTGGAAGTTGAGGTGGAACAGCCGTACGACCTGACCCTCGCAGCAGATACCACCCGTGGATGTGTTCCCCAGGCGCTGGGTTTCTCGCACAGCATTCCAGATGCCTTCGTGGAGAGCCAGTTGTGGGATTTCGGTGATGGAGGTGAGGGCTCCCTTTATGAGCAGGTTCACGTTTACGATGAGCCGGGAGTTTATGACGTGGCCCTTACGGTCGTCACGACCACAGGATGCGTGAACAGTACGATCGCCAACAACTACATCCAGATTTTCTCACCGCCTTCCGTCGGTTTCACTGCGGGTCCGCAACCGACCACCGCACCGGATACGCGCATCGATTTCGACAGTGATGTTTCGCCAACGGTCACGGATTGGTCCTGGGTATTCCTTCCGAATGTGCCTGAAGCGGTCAGCTCGGAACCCAATCCGACATACACCTTTCCCATGGGCAATGGAGGCATCTACCCGGTCACGTTGGCCGTAATGGACACGAATGGATGCGAGAGTCAGGTCACCCGCAATGTGGAGATATTCGACTTCTTCAATGTGTACATTCCGAGTGCGTTCACGCCGAACAATGACGGTTTCAATGACCTGTGGACGGTTTATGGCAGTGACATCGACCCAGACCGCTTCGAGCTGAGCATTTTCAACCGCTGGGGGGAACGGGTTTTCCATACGACGGACATTGATCGTGGTTGGTTGGGACAGTCGGATGACGAGGTGGTGGATCCCGCTCAGATGTATTTCAGCAGCGATGGCATGTATGTGTACCGCGTGGTCTTTTATTCTGAGTCGACCAATGAGAAGCGTGAAGTCCGTGGTTACATCAGCTTGACGCGTTGATTGTTTGACTTGGATGCACGTCATGAAAAAGGCCATCCCGGAGGATGGCCTTTTTCGTGGACGGCAGTTTGAGCCGGATCACTTCCAATCAAGGAGGTCATCCATGGTTCCGGTGGCCACGGAGTGATATCCGCTGCGGGCCTTGCCATAGATGTCCAATGCCATCTCCATCTGTCCCGTTTCCTTCATCGCCCGGTACAGGGGCGTCAGGAACTTGCGGCGTCCGACCTCGATGAGGAAGGATTCAATCCTCGGGTAGGTGGGGGTGTAACGGCTGCGGATGGATTGTTCCATCCAGGCGAACAGGACCTCGTTGTTGCCGGTGCGGCTGATGCCCCAGGCCGCGTCGAGGTCCGCCATACGCTCTGCCGGGGTGTCGTCAGCCAGGTTGGACAGGAACCGGTAACGCTCCTGGTAGACCCAGTCGTTCCAAGGAAGATCGGCGGAAACAATGGCGTCCTTTTCCCAGCCTTCGAGGATGGCGTCGACGCGTTCGATGCGGGGGCTGGAAACCTGGGGACAGTTCGCGGGGAGTCCGGGACCGTAAATCCAGCTTTCAAGGCCAACGGCCGCTTTGTCTGCCGGATCGGCGAGCAGGGTTTCGTCGAGGTAGGCGATGAACCGTTCGGTGTCCATGCCCTTGAAGGCGTATTCCTCGAAGTATCCCCCCAGCCACTCGTCGAAGCGTTCTCGCCCGACGGTGTTTTCCAGCAGGCGCAGGAAGAAGTAGCCCTTGTCATAGGCGATGGCCGTCATGCCGTCATCCGGGTCGCGCCCCTTGAGGTGAAGCTTGAGGTGTGTGTCGTCGGGATTGAGGTCGCTGATGGCGTCGACTTCATCGACGAGCCCCTGGTAGCTCAACGTGGCGAGCATTTCGCTGACATCGCGGCCATAGACCGCTTCCATGATGCGCTGCTCGAAATACACCGTGAAGCCCTCGTTGAGCCAGAAGTCGTCCCAGGTGGCGTTGGTGACGAGGTTGCCGCTCCAGGAGTGGGCGAGCTCGTGTGCGACGAGGGAGACCAGTGACCGGTCGCCCGCGATGATGGTGGGCGTGGCGAAGGTCAAGCGTGGGTTCTCCATGCCGCCGAAGGGGAAGGCCGCCGGCAGGATGAGCAGGTCATATCGATCCCACGCGTATTCACCGTAGAGTTCTTCGGCGGCGAGGAGGAGCTGCTCCATCTCCGCGAATTCGAAGGCCGCTTTGTCGATCAGGTCCGGTGTGGCATAGACGGCACAGCGGTCGCCGACGGACTGGAACTCCACTTCACCAACGGCGAGGGCCAGCAGGTAGGCCGGGATGGGCTGGGCCATCTTGAATCGGTATTCGCCGTCGGGATTGACCGCCGTGGGGTTTTCTGCGCTCATGAGCGCCATCAGACCTTGGGGCACGCGGACGGTGGCATCATAGGAGAAGCGGATGCCCGGGCTGTCCTGTACGGGAATCCAGGTTCTTGCCAGGATGGCCTGGCTCTGCGTGAAGAGGAAGGGGGCACGGTCGCCTTGGGCTTCCACCCAGAGCAGGGCGTTGGCGCTTGGGCTGGAGGTGTAGCGTATGGCCACTTGCTCGGCACCGGGCTGGATGTTGACCGTCAAGGGGCGACCGATGAACGGTTGGTCGGGGCCGAGGGCAAATTCGGCAGGCTCACCATCGATCATGACGGATTGAATGGTGAGGTCATGGGTGTCGAATACGATGCGCTCGGCATCATCCGCGGTTTCCATGTCATAGGTGGCTGTACCCGTGATGGTCCGGGTCTCGAAATCGATGGAAGCGTCCCAGTCGAGGTGGGTGATGCGCGCTTCTTCCGGACGCGAATAGCTGTGGTGATCGGTGACTTGGTTCATGGCGGCAATGCGTTGAGCCTTGGCGCTGCTGGCGCCGGAATCGTTGGAGTCGGATGGGGTGGAGCCGCCACCGTTCCCGGCGCATCCTGCGAGCAGGAGGGCAACGGTCAAGGCGGAACTCCACCGCAGTCTTGCGGTGTGCAGGTTCATGCGGACAAATTAAGCCCTTGGCGCAGTGGCCCGCATGACCATCACGGAGAGGAGGAGTCCCAGGGTCGATTTGAGCAGCGCCGGCTTGTACAGCCTTTCGAGCAGGGCCGGAATATCCAGGGTGGGATCAAAACTCCTTTGCCATGGAATGCCCAGTGCGAGAATGACGAGGTGACCGATGAGCATGCCCAGCGCGATGCGCACGTAGCGCTGGCGGTCGGTGTCATCGATGGGGGATGAAGTGGCGATGGAGCCCAGCACGAGGGCGGCAACGGGCATGCCCATCAGATAGCCGCCCGTCGGACCGGCCAGGACTTCGATTCCCCCGCGGTAGGCTGCAAAAACCGGGAGTCCAAGGCACCCTGCGAGGATATAGGCGAGCACGCCGGCAACGCCCGCCCGCCAGCCGAGCATCAAGGGCAGCCAGCAGACGAGTAGCGATTGCAGGCTGAGGGGCAGCCCCTGTTCGAGGTCGATGACGATCGGTCCCAGGAGTGCCAGCATCAGGGCGATGCCCAATGCCGTCACAGGCCACTTGATTCCGAGGACTTCGAGTCTGTACTCCAGCATGAAGTAGCAGCGCAATCAGCGGTCCGAAGCGGGTGCGCGCCACTCCTGCAGCAGCCCGGTTTCGAACGTGACGGTGTTGTTCTTCCGGTCGGCGTCCGCGGTCCACCCATCGGGGTCGATTTCGATGGTGCTGCCCGGCATGGATCCGGCCAATGCCACCGTGTAGGTCGGGTGCGTCCATGGCCATGCGGGGAGGAGCGCCTCACCTTCGGCGAGGGGTCGGTGTCCCTGGGTCACGACCTGTGGGATGTGGTGGTCCATGATCTGACCGCCCGCCGTCGTGATGCGCAGGTCGACGGGGAGGGGCAATTGGCCGATGCGCTCGAGGTCGATGAAGGTGCTGTCCTCCGTGATGCGGACAGCGGTGATGGCGACATCCACATGATGGGTCGTGTTGATCATATACTGGAAATACGTGTCGAGTTCCAGTCCGCTTTCCCGCTCCATGATCCGCTTGAAATCCATGGGGCCGGGGTGGCTGAATCCCCATTCCTCGAAGTACCGCTTGATGCCGGCATCCCGTGCCTCACGTCCGATGACGGCGGCGAGCTGGTTCAACAGCACCTCGCCTTTGCTGTAAGCACCGGTGCCGTAAGCGCGGTTGGTCACGTAGTGGTCGGCGTGCGTGGAGAGGGGTTCCTCGCCGCCATCGCGCACGAGGTTCAGGTATCCGCCGTAAGCCCAGTAATGGGGTGAGTTTACAGCTTCGTTGAACTCCTCCGCAAGGAATTCAGACTCCACCCAGGAGGTGAAGCCTTCGTCCATCCATTCGTGCAGGCTCTCGTTGGTGGCGAGCACCCCTTGGAACCAGGCGTGGGCCAATTCGTGGGCCGTGACGCCGACGAGGCTGCGCAGGTTTCGGTTGCCCCGGATGAGGGTGCACATCGGATACTCCATGCCGCCGTCGCCGCCTTCGATGACGGTGTATTGGGGCCAAGGGTACCGTCCCACGTGCTCGGAGTAATAGCGCATGGCCCGCTCGGTGATGGCGGGCAGGTCATTCCAGGCCCCGTAGGATGTGTCGGCCTGGCGGATGAAGTGCAGTGTCGGACCGTCTTCCATATCCAGCACTTCATGGATGAAGTCCGGATCGGCGGCCCAGGCGAAATCATGAACGTCGTCGGCGACGAAATGCCAGTCGATCATGCCTTCCGTCGGGGTGGTGGTGTCACTATAGCCGTGACCGCAGGATTCCGGGTTCTGCAGGACGCCCGTGCCGCCGATCATATAGGCGGCATCCATGTGGATGGTGACGTCGAAATCGCCCCAGACGCCGTGGAACTCCCGACCGATGTAGGGGTTGGTGTGCCAACCGTGGTGGTCGTATTCGCAGATCTTGGGGTACCACTGCGTCATGCTGAACTCTACCCCCTGGGCGTTCATCCAACCGGAACGGCGGACTTGGCGGGGCACCTGTGCATCCCATTCCAAGTGGATGCGCACCTTCTTGCCGGGAGCGAGGACTTTGGGAAGGCTGATCCATCCGATGGTGCCGTCGGCCTTGAAATCAACGTTGGTTTTTCCGACACGGGCTTCGTTGACCTTGACCCAACCCCATTCCTCCTCGGGAAGCGAGACGATACGGTCCCCCACGCGCCGGTCGGGATCGGCGATGTTGCGGCTGCGCACATCCATCATACTCCCCGGTTGGAAGGCATTGAAGAACAGGTGGAACGGGATGCGTTCCAGCACATCCGGACTGTTGTTGGTGTAGGTCACGTCCATCACACCGGTGTATTGGTGGACGGGGGCGTCGACGGTGATGTCCATGGTGTAGTCCACGGCCTGCTGCCACCCGGGATACTGGGCGGAAAGGGGAGTGTGGAAGGTCATCATGGCCAGGGCGGCCAAGGGAAACAGGATGCGGAATCGGTTCATGGGGTGCGAAATTTAGGGTTCATCCGGCCTGCAGGCCCTTGCGGAGGTATGCGCGCAAAGGGGCAGCGGCGCGGAAGTGTTCCAATACGACGTCCATGAGGTCATCGCGGAGCAAGGTGTCAGCGGGCAATTCCGCCATGTAGTAGAATTGTTTGTTCAAGATGTGCGGGCATTGTTCCGCCGCATGCTGGAATTCCTTCGGAACGCGAACATTGCGCTCCCCAAGGAGTTGGCCGCAGTGCTTCAGGAATGCAGGCTGTTGGAGCAGCGCATTGAAGGCAGCCGGGTTGGATGCGATTTGCTCGCGGAGGACATACAGGTCATCCTTCTCGACCCAATAAGCGCCGCCACCGATGCGGAGCAGGTGGGCATCGGCGTGGAAATAGATGCCGGGATCTCCCGATTTCTTTCCGCCAGGTGCAATGTTGGCCGAAGCGTGGGTCTTGTACGGCGTCTTGTCTTTGGAGAAGCGCGTGTCGCGGTGGATACGGAAAATGCAGTGCTTGGCTTCCACATCGGCAAAGGCGGGGTCCTCCTGTGCCAGTGCCGAGATGGCTTCCGTGATGAAGGCCTTGAAGGCGTCCCGCACATGGACTTCGTAGTCGCGCTTGTGCTCGGCATACCAGTCCCGGTCGTTGTGGGCCTCCAGACCGGCGAAGAACTGGTGGAAGGCAGAAGTGAAATGGGCCATGGCTTCAGGGGTCAGGGACAGGGAAGCGCACCCTCGGTGGAATACACCATAATGCGCTCTACGGAGTTGATGGGGTTGATTTCGTGGAGCCAGCGGTCGATGCGGCTCGGTTTGATGGTGGTCACGTACCGCAGGTCCGGCATGGCCCCTTTGTATTCGGCCACGGCTTCGCCGAGATGTCGGTCTCCCTGGAACAAAAGGAATTGTGGGGGGTGACTGCACCAGCTTTTCGCCACGGCGATCGGGTCACGCCGGGTTTCCCGGCGGTTGTCGATGTGGTAGGAATTCCATGACCCGCTGTAGAACTGGGGCGGCATGGCACCACTATCGACCTGGATCATGGCAAAATCCGAGGCTCTCTGTTCATACAGGAAATCCATGGCCTGCACACGGGTCTGCTTACCGGAATAGGGGATGGTCACGACCAACAGTCCCATGGAGACGACCCAGAATGTGGACCACGCCATCCGTTCCACCTTCCGGTTCCGCTGCCACCAACGGCTTTGTTCTGACCACAGGTTCCATCCCGCGCCACCCAGGGCGATGAGGGCCGGGACGATAGGCAGGATGAAACGCTCCTGTTTGTTGACGAAGAGGCTGTGGAACAGCAGGAAGCACAGCACGGGAATGGCGACCCGCCACCATTGTGCACTGGCCCTGCGCCTATGGAAAGCTCCCCACAGGAGCATGAGGCTCACTGGAGGGATGAGGAGTCCGGCGAGGGTCAGCAGGTATTGGTACCACGGACCACTGGGATAGTCGCCGGCATTTCCGATGTTGTAGTCGATGTAGCCACCGAGCTGTACGAAGGGTCGGCCCCAGACGAACAGGTCGGGAGACTGCACGAGGGCAAACGTGAGCAGGGCGACCGTGCCGACGGCGATCAGATCACGCAACCGGCGTTCAACGAGCAGAACGGGGATGAGGCCGAGGCCGATCATGCCGCATTGGTAACGGAGGCCCGTGGCCATCCCGATGCCGATGCCGGCGAGCAGGAGGTCCTTGCGGTTCAACTGCGCATTGCGCGCCAATGCCCAGAGGCCGAGCATCAGGGGTGGAATGCACACCATCTCGACCAGCTGGTGAACGCAAAGGAGCGGCCACAGGCCTCCGATGGAGAGCATCCATGCCACGGCAGTGGCGGCCTTGGGGTCATTGGGGGCGAGCGCGCGCGCGAGCAGGTAGCCCAGGACAACGATGGTCAGGCTGTACAGGCCGTGAAGAATCCTCAGGGCAAGCGCCTGATCTGCAGGGTGCTCCCATCCGATGGCATCCATCAAAAGGAAGAGCAGGAATTGGCTGCTCGGATAGGCGAAGTTGCCGGGACGGGGCGACGGTATGTCCCCTTGGTTCCATGGTAGCCAATTGTTGTAGTCTTCGCCGTCGGCCCAACTCGCGGCTACCTCGACCACAAGGAAATGGTCGTCGTGCATGAGATAGCCTGACCCGAAGGTTGCGGCGGCCATCCTGGCGACGAGGGCTGCGAGCAGCGGCCAGAAAAGGGGGTGTTGTGCGAAGCGCGGGATCACAATCCGATGCCCCAATTGGACCCACTGGCCAGGCGTTGGCGCATCAAGGCCATCTGAAGCGCGGCGACGGCCGCTTCCACGCCCTTGTTGCCGTGCTTGCCTCCGGACCGTGCCCGCGATTGTTCGATGTTGTCGTCCGTCAGGACGCAGAAAACGACGGGCCTGTCACTGTCGAGACCTGCACGCAGAACGCCTTGTGCGGCCGATTGGCAGACGAAATCGAAGTGGGCGGTCTCTCCCCGGATCACACTACCGATGGCGATTACCGCGTCGCACCCGGCGTGCCGCAAGAGCCACTGGCTCGCGAGCGGAAGCTCGAAACTTCCGGGGACATCGTGGACCTTGACGTCCGTTACACCGGCTTTTTCGAGCACGGCCAAGGCACCATCCCGCAGGGCATGCGTGATTTCCGCATTCCATTCCGCGACGGCCAATCCGATGCGGAAGGAGGAGCACCCGGTCAGACTTTCCGCGTCGTAGGCGGAAAGGTCGTGTCCTTCAGTGGCCATGCAGGGCCGGAATCAGTCGATGAGCGTCGCGGCCAACCCTTCTGCAGTGGCCTTGACGTTGGAGGTCGGGTAGTCCTCTGTGATGCGGTCCAGTTTCTTCTTGGCGGCACCATTGTCGCCCAGTTCGAGGTCGACCAAGGCCCCTTTGTAGAGCGCAATCGGCGTGAGGTAGTCTTCGCCGATGGAACCGGTACCTGCACTCGCCGCTTTACCGAAGGCGCTGGAGGCAGCCCCGTACTCACCGAGTTCGACCTGGCAGTCGCCGATGTTGATCTGGGCAAGAACGGAAAGGACGTCATCCTTCAGCCCGGCGTCCCCGAAAGCTTCGATGGCCCCGGCGTAATCACCTTGGCTGCGCAGGATCGTGCCCAACTCGTAGCGGGCGCGGGCAGCGGCGGCAGTGCCGTCGTGGTCATCGATGATGTCGTAGAGGCCCGGATAGAGCCCGTCGCCGTTGAGGGCGAGGTCTACGCTGTCCATCATGAAGTACTGCTCGGCGCGCCACGTGTCCTCGTTGGCGGCGGTTTCCGTGGGCTCCACGATGAACTTGCCGTAGCCGACCACCGACACGATGATGACGGCGACCGCGGCGATGGCGATGATCAGGTTGCGGCTGTTGTCCTCGATGAACTGCTCGGTCTTGCCGGTCAGTTCTTCGATGTTCGCGCCGTTGGAGTTGTCTGCAGCCATGGGTGGTAGGTCCTGGTGTTCGTTCTCTTGATAAGCTCCGGGATTCGCGGTGGAAAACCCGGCCGTGGCATCCGCGGGCTGTCGCCCACTTTTGCGGACGGCAAAAATAGCCAAAGTGACCGAGTCCGCATCCGTCCCCGTGAGCATGAGGCTGACCCGCCTTCAGTTGCTCGATTTCAAGAACCACGAAGAGGTGGAGATGGAGCTGTGCGCCCAGGTGAATTGCTTGTTGGGTGACAATGGAACGGGCAAGACCAACGTGTTGGACGCGGTGCATTACCTCGGCAATGCCAAGGGGTACTTCAACCCCATCGACTCCCAGAACATCCGTCACGGCAAGACCGCCTTCCTTGTGGAGGGCACCTTTGCGGTGGAGGACCCTGCCGGCGAGGTGGAGCTGGACCGCGTGGCTTGTGCCGTGGCCAAGGGGCAGAAGAAGCTGCTCAAGCGCAATGGCAAGGCCTACGCCAAGC